>CAZNWX010000001.1:0-48090 GCA_964576415.1 uncultured Magnetovibrio sp.
CCGAGCTTCAACGGATCATCGATAAGCGTCAATGCCGAAGTCGCCAGCGTTTGCTTCGATACTTCGCCGGTCACATCCTCGTTCAAGCGCAACGTATTTAGGCGCTCGCGATTATAATCGTAGCCGAAAACAGGAAACGACTTGGCCAAAGATAAAGCCAGCGGCAGCCCAACATAGCCCAGCCCAACCACCGCAACCTTGATCTGAGAAACTGCAAATGCCTTCATGACCTCAACCTCGTACGAGGAGATAGCGACGGTTTTGGCATAACTGCCAAGGGTCTCATGAACAAGGGTATAGCCGTTCAACTTTTAACTGACCAGAGCAACCTTGTTGATGAACGCACCGTGCGCGATAACCTCAGCTTGCACTAAAATCATTCCACTTGTATTGGCTTTAGTCGAAAGTTTTACAGAAAACCCTCTTTGAAGACGTTATGCCTGTCCCGATGTTAAAAACTCAGCCGCTTCATTCGGTTTTTGCTGTTCTTATCGGGGCGGCAATACCTAGCCTTGTACTCGGGCGAGCCGTCTTCGCAGTGGTCGTTGGACTTAGTTTGCTGGCGTTACTATCGAGCGATCTCCGATCCCAGGCTTGGCGCGAGGTCTTGGCCGCAAGCAAAACGACGGTAGGCTTCGCCGTGATTGCAACGCTGTTGCTTTGGGTGCTTAGTGCGCTCGGCTCAAATTTTATTATCCGGTCTCTCGAGGCGGTGCTGAGAACCGGGGCTTTTGTCTGCATTGCTGTGATGGTCTTTGGCGCCCTGCGCCCCGAGCCTAGATTACAAAACCTGTGTTTGAAGTCACTGGCGGTCGTCTCGCTGATTGGGGCCGGGATCGCCTTACTAGCCACAATGGTTATGCCGGAACTGTACTGGTGTCTTCGGCTTGAGGGTTGGTCTTCAGTCCCCATTAATTCTGCCTATAAGGGTTACGCCGCTATTTCGGTTCTACTTGTCCCCATTCTGATCTGGATCTTTCTTGCTTTCCGCAACGTATGGCAGCTCGTCTCCCTTATGGCAGCTGCCTGCTTTCTCCTGCTGGTCTGGGAAACCTATAACCGCGCAGCAATCGCAGGTTTTATTGGAATTGTCTTCGCCTTGGCTCTAACGGTGTTTGTAAACGATGCAAGGCGTCTGGTGGCCATACTGTGTGTCGGATTGACGAGCCTGTTGACGGCCAGCGTCTTAATCTGGCTGAAGGTTACTAGGAATCATACAATAGATATTGCGCCAGAAACCTATTGGTATTTTCCTGTTTGGCTTATTGATTTCCAACGCCAGACTATATGGGATCATGCCTATCAGGTGTTTGAGACAGCCCCATGGTTTGGAGTAGGCGCTAACACTATAAACTTCACACCGGGGGCGAACCAACCACTACCTGGCAATGAGAGCCTTCATATTATTCCTGCTCATCCGCACAATTGGACTATAGAAATAATGGCCGAAACCGGCGGACTTGGCCTTTTCGCTTTATTAGTAACGCTAGCTGTCATAGCAGTCTCCCTGATATTGAAATACCGAAAAACAGGGACCCCGCGCTATCTAATGGTGGTAGCAATGCTTGCAGGATATTGGGTCTCCGGCTTGTTTAATTTTTCCTACTGGTCAGCGTGGTGGCAAGTCTCTTTTGTTTTGGCGGTAGCTGTGGCCGCATCGCTCTCTAAAACGGGCGCAAGGTAGTTTCCACTATCCGAGCCAACCTTTCTTAAATGCCTAAACAAGCAGTAAATCATTTTGTTTTCATATATTTATCATTTTGCGGGTTTTAAATAATCACTTGTTAAATTTTGGCAACCGCCTAGCCAGCAAACACCTTTAACCGAACGTTCTCCAAAGGCGTGCAGGACCGCTATATCCGCCTTGATCATTTCTTTAATGATTTTGGAAACTGGTTTGCGAATCCCAATCCAAAATCTTCTTTGCCTTTGAATAATCGTTACACAAATCCTGTGCGAAATTAAAATGGATCAACGCGAGCCCAACGCCTGGAACCCTGGCGCAGGCAGTACTAACCAAAATATTTTGTAGATTATACGTTGCGCAATCTTTGCATCAATCGTTCGCTTGCTAAGGCCGCCGAGGCAAAAGTCACCGTCACACCGGAAAGGGCCTGACGTCCCAATTCAGAAGCATAGCCCGTAACAGGAAGTCCAATGATAAGCGCGAGGACAAAAGCGCAAAAAACCACTATAGATGCCCGCAGGCCTCGATCAGCAACGGCAATATCCCGATTAGGCACTAACAAACCAGCAAAGGCCCCGAAACCAAAACCAATTAAAATCGGAAATATGAAAACCGTCAAAAACAAGGCAGCAATAAATTTTGGGTCAGCAAAATTCCAAAAATCCTCAAGCTTGGTTATCTCTTCTTCGGCTCCCTGCGTGAAAATAGTGCTTCTGTATTGTTCAAATACATGAGGATGGATTTCATGGACAAGAAAAACCAAGCCGACAAACACCATGACCGAAACGACCCCCGCTACCGATAAGCGCGTCAGCGCAAGAGCCCATACCTTTCCACCAGCTCGTCGCTTCTCCAAAAACGTCCAGAGAAAAAGAGACACGCCAACAATGAAACCTAAAAATTCAAAAGTAATTTGAGCAAAAAAAGCGAATAGGGCCACATGCCACCATTTAATGGTTTTCACGACAACAAGATAGTAGACCAGAAGATTTAGAAAAAAGATCGCCCCGATATCGTAGGGGTTAACACGCTCTGTAAACAGATAATGAGAAATCGGCCAATCGCTTCCTATTTTCATTAGGGCAAAATAACCGTTCAATAAAATGTCGGGCCAGCCAACAAGGGAAATCAAGACTATTGCGGTGAAAAGGGCGCGTGTTTCAGTCCTGTTGTATAAAGTCAGTGCTAAAATGGGTATGATGGACAACGCAAGCAGCTTCCAAATTACGGAACTAATTATGGGCACGATCACAGTCTGTAAGTAGCCCGCTTTGAAATGCGCTCCTTGTCCCCACCCCTTGCCAGGATAGAACGGCGCAGATGAGGGGTCATTGACGACAAAGACAGCCAGCCCGTGGACTAGACCCTCGAGAGCGAGATAGGCAAGCCCAGCGCCAATCCGCATACCGGCTGGCAAACTGGGCTCTAGCAGAGCTCCGTAATGTTCTTCCAATAGGTATTCTCCAGACTGCAAAGCCTGAATTTCGGCTGATAAATTATTAGATTTAGACAGTATAAAGAACAGGCTGAAGATCAGGAATACGGCGGTTAAAACTATGGCCGAGATCACCGACCTATTTTCGGCTGGCGCCATTAAAGTGTTTCCACGAAGCCCGTTTCTAGTGTCTGAGCCAACACATCACAGCGCGTCCCGTCATGTCAAGATAACGCCTATTTATACTCTTCGATCATCAGGGCGATAGACACATCGGATCATTGCGCTTTGACGATCATACGATTATACCATATCCGGCTAGCCACGCCCCATCCGGTTGTTTCGAGAAAACATATGTACACTGAGATCAATCAGTGCCGGTCTTGCGGCAGTCCGGAGTTACTCGACGCATTTTCTCTGGGTGAATTGGCGCTCACTAGTCGTTACCCCGTTAGCAGAGAAGAATATACGCCGACCGGACCTCTGAGCCTTATTGTTTGTAGTTCGTGCAAGCTAGTTCAATTACGGCACGATTTCGATTTAGGGCAGCTGTACGGACATGATTATGGCTATCGTTCCGGACTTAATGAATCTATGTGCGCACATCTAGCAGAAATCGTCGAGCATGTTACAGCCCGAACCCAACTCGTGGCGGGAGATACTATTCTGGATATCGGTAGCAACGACGCTACTTTGCTGAAATGTTATCAGAATGCCGGCTTAAACCGCTGGGGCATGGACCCTTCGGCCGATCAGTTTAGGGCGTTTTATCCTGATGATATAGCAGCCCTGCCAAGTTTATTTGACGCAGATGAGTTTCTAGATGCTGCTGGTGACAGGGCAAAGATCATCACCTCCATTGCTATGTTCTATGATCTGCCCGACCCAAATCGCTTTGTCTCGGGAGTCGCCCGAAGCCTCAGGATGGACGGTATATGGTTGCTTGAGCAAAGTTATCTGCCAACGATGATCAAGCAGAATGCGTATGATACAATCTGCCATGAGCATCTGGAATATTATGGATTAGGTTCTTTGTCTGACTTGATGCAGCGGCATGGCCTTAAAGTAATTGACGTTTCATTGAACAAGACAAACGGCGGTAGCTTCCAGGTTTGCGTTTCTCATGACACTGCAGGGAAATCTGTTAACCCCGACGTAGAAAATCAAATCGCTTGGGAAAAGGCCCAAGGATTCGATACCATTGGACCAATCCACGCCTTCAAACGGCGTGCTGACGAACTACGACGCGAATTAACAAGTTTTCTCCGTGATATTCACCGTAGCGGAAAGAGCATATTCGTCTATGGCGCCTCGACCAAGGGCAATACGCTGCTGCAATATTGCGGAATTGACCATTCTATCATAGTGGCAGCCGCTGATCGGAACCCTGAGAAATGGGGCAGATACACACCTGGAACAAATATTCCCATTATTTCCGAGGAAGAAGCTCGGCAACAAAAGCCAGATTTTTTTCTGGTTTTACCCTGGCATTTCAAAGATAGCTTCCTTGAGCGTGAGGCGTCTTTCCTCGCAATGGCGGCCATATGATATTTCCCCTGCCTCAGCTGCATGTCATCTGATCCAGAGTGCCATTATATTGAACAAAACCTGCCGTCTAATCATGGGCAACATGGGCCAAGACGGAGCCTGTCTGTCAGAACTTTTGGTAGAGTACGGTCACGTAGTTTATTGTCCTGGCAAACATGGTCTAGAGCGAGCAAGCAAGGTGATCGCTCCTACCAACTTCCAGGGCTCACACGTGATTGACGCACTTAATTCACAGACCTTGTCCGGATAAAATATATTGTCTAGCGGCATAACATCATTCGTCAGAAGAGCTACGAGCCGGGGCCGTCCAGGTATTCGAAACAGCATGGAAACCCATGTCTAATATCTGACGTGGTCTCAACGCTGTAACGGGGAGCGGCGAGAAAACTAGGCCGTTTTATGCGGCTTCAAGTGTGGTTTTCAGCCGCCCGCTACAATCTCCATACAATGAACAAACGCCAATAGATACTTTGGGGCTTTCTTGGATGCCGGAGGCAGCCGGTTTCGGCATTTGTCGATATTTCCGTGAATGCAAGAACTTGTTCGTAAGCACGGGAATACTCTACAATTATCAGTGGTCACGGTAGCCAGGTCACTTTAAAGCCCTCGACACACTCGCCCTTGAGGCCTCCGAAATTTTGACGAGATTCTTCTAAGGCCTTCCACTGGTGTGAAATAGCGGAAAACTTAAAGTCACAATTAGCCGGCGAGCATGCAGCGAACTCCGAGAGATCATCACCACAACGATAGAAGCCGAGATTAGAAAACGTGGCTACAGCAAAACGGGTCGTCGTATTTTTACCCACATACAATGAAGCTCAAAACGTGCGTCTGCTATTCAGTGAAATCCGCGGATTGCTTCCGGACGCGACCATTCTGTTTATTGACGACAATTCGCCAGACGGCACTGGCTCTATTATCAATGAGATCGTCGCCGAAGACGTAATCACGAAAGTTATCCACCGTCCGGCGAAAATGGGCATCGGGAGCGCGCATGTGGACGCAATTAATTGGGCCTACGACCACAGCTTCCATATTTTGATAACTATGGATTGTGACATGGCCCATTCACCAGCATACATCATGCAATTCCTTGAAGCGGATCAGAGCTTCGCTCTAGTAACAGGCAGCCGATTCAAATCCGAAAACAGCTTAAACGAGTGGAATCTTTATCGGAAACTACTAACCCACCTTGGCCATTTTCTCACCCGCGTTTTACTCGGCATGCCCTTTGATGCAACAGGAGCATTTAGACGCTATGATCTGACTCAAATACCACGCGCTTTTCTCGGCAAAGTCTCCTCCAACGGGTATTCATTCTTTTTTGAAAGCCTGCATGTTCTTTATGTAAATGGCGTCGCAGTTTTTGAGATTCCAATAAAGCTGCCGGCTCGAACCTATGGAAGTTCAAAAATGCGCCTTTTTGATGTTTTCCGAGGGTTTGGCGATCTCTTAAAACAATGGTTCAAGGGTTATTTTAACAAAAGCAGTATCATTATTTCAGACCAATAAGACAGTTCTTATAATCTACCTAAAACATAAAGTGATGGGCAGACCATAGAGGTATGGGGAAAACCTGAAAACCGATGTAATTTGGCCGATAGGCGGAATCTTATCTACGGCGCGAGCCCAACCGACTAAGCACTTTGCGGAAAAGTAACTTTGCCGCGTCTCTTTTTGATATCTGATGCGCCATATTACGAGAGTTCAGTGCCTCATATCGGTAACCCTCGCCCAAAGGCAGGTGCTGCTTTTCAAATCCAAAAATACCAATTGCCTGGCCCGCGACCTGCCCCTGGTATGGCAAAGTAAAGTCAAGCACTTGGTTTTTGCGAAGAACATAGAAATAGCTGTCTTTCTCAGGCGTTGCCTCAGGTCTTTCCATTATTAAATTCGTCCCGCCCGACGACAACTGACCATCGATCACTACGCCCGAATAAAGGACATCGAGCTTATTAAAGGCCGCCACATCCTCAAAATACTCTGATGGCACCGCCAAGTAACCGTCACCTAGACACGGATGGTGGTGGATCAAGATAAGCCCCGGCGCACCGGTCATTCGATATACGCCTTCTATGCACCGTGCCATGGCAAAAACATGGACACTCGCTTTGTTATCTATAACCAAATCGAATCTAGATGTCCGGTCTGTCCCAATGATTTCATCGGCGCTATTATCCAAACTGTTCTCAATGTCAAAGTTGGCAACCGAGATTTTTTCAATCGTATTAATTCCCAATTCAAGGAGCACCTTTTCGACACTGCTGGCTGGGTCTGATTCAGCATGCGGAACTGACAATAGGCCCACGCGGGCCGAAGTCTTTAAATGGCCAGTAGCCAAGAGCTCCCTCAAAGTGCCGCGTATAAAACTCTCGTCCATTCTTGATCTCTTAGTTTCTACCCAACAAAATTTTTAGTGCGTTCCGCCCGCCAATTTCATTTGTTCCGGATGAGGATCGGGTGGATAGGTAGGCCGGATTTTCTGCTGAGGCCAATCGCATGACACCAAATGCGTCCGACGCGATCGTTGCTTTTTCTTGCGCGGTATTTGGTTGTGGTAATCTGAAATCATTGTCATCGCACTTGCGAAATACGTATGCTATCCCGACTTTTGGCCCATTTTTTGGGCTATCATTTAATTGAAAAAATCTTTCGCCGTGGACTTCAGCAGAGAAAATTTTTTCGTAATTGTTTGCATAAGCCATGGCTTCGTAAAAAGATGGATTGAAATTATAATAACCGTTTGTTCCTATCTGTTCTTGGAAAATAATCATCAAGCCATTTGGTGCACACATTCTGTGCATTGTTCGATAAGCCTCTGTTGCATGAAAGGCATGCTCATTATTGCCATAATCAGTCACCAAATCGAATTTTTGATCCGATATTAAACTAGGCACAGGCTCGTTAAGATCGATTGGAATGGCATTCCAACGCATGCCTTCCGGCGTAATATTCTTCCCAGCTCCAGTAGCACCGCCACCAATATCCACACACGAATAATGCTCAACACCAAATAACTTATAAAAGTTTTCTGCGCTCATGCGATCAGCTGGGTATGTCGCTAAACGGGCAAAATTCGTCTGCTTGTAACGCTGAAGCCCACAGGCACGTGCCAAGCAGTCGAAGTCATCTAGGTGCATGTGCAAGTCTTGAGCACCAAAGTCTAGGACAGCACGTATATTCTCATAGAACCCGCGATTAAAGAGCTCAACATTGAGCCGAGCAATTTCCAAACTCAATCCCATCTCAAGACCGTCATCCAATGTTAACAAATTTAAGCGTCGCCCAAGACCTTAATTGAGCGTCAACTTCCAGCGGGGTGTATAAGCAGTGTGCGTTAATCTGACAAGTGGAAGCAATTTGTTAGCTGGGACAAGCAGCTATATTTCTTGACGTTCATGAGCTGAACGTTATCATGCATTCTTGATGTTCATGCGCTGAACGTTTCATGCGTATGAAAAGAAGGTGTTTCTAAGCTTTTCTGTGCCGGCACAAACGGCACGTCGATGATACAGGTAGGGCTAGACTTGAAGAGTAACGAATCCAAAATTACGCTTGGCGTCCTGAACGTTATCCATCAGAGCCCAGAGGTTACCCAACGCTCAGTTGCGAAGGAACTTGGCATTGCGTTAGGTTTGGCCAATTCCTACCTCAAGCGTTGTATCAAAAAGGGCCTCGTAAAGGTCCGCCACGCGCCAACTAATCGTTACGCCTACTATCTAACGCCTCAGGGTTTTGCGGAAAAGACGCGGCTTACCGCAGAATACCTCTCGCAAGGCTATCATTTCTTTCGCATTACCCAGACCCAATGTAGTGAAATTTTTCGGATATGCGAACTTCGTGGCTGGAATCGGATCGCGCTTCATGGCCTAACGGATGTAGCTGAAATTGCAGTCCTTAGCGCGAACAAACATAAAATATTGATCACTGGCATCGTTGATGAAACGACTGCGCTACCCGCTTACAATGGCGCCCCGATCGTCCGCAAGCTTTGCGATCTGGATGATTTCGACGCTTTGGTCGTTTCTGATATTGGCAACCCTCAAGCGCGCTATGATGAAATTCGGAAAAGCGTTCCAATTGAGCGTATTCTTGTGCCGGCGATCCTTGGTGTTAATACAAATCCAAAGCATGTAGACAGAATTTATAGAGGCGCTCAATGAACCCCTGGTGCGTCGTCCGTTCCCATGCGCACGCAGAGGCCAAGGCCTGCAACCATCTTCAGCGCCAAGGGTTCGCGGTTTACTATCCAAAATTCCTTCGGCGTCGATCCCATGCCCGCAAGGTTGACTGGATCCCCTCGCCACTGTTCCCGCGTTATCTCTTCGTCCAAATTGACTTTGAAAAATCGCGCTGGCTAAGCATTTACTCCACCATCGGCGTAGCTAATCTGATTTGCTTCGGTGACCGGCCGCAAAGTTTGCCCGGCGAAATCGTCGCCGAGCTCCGTGCCTGCGAAGATGACAAGGGCTACGTTAATTTGCACAAACGTCAAAGCATGGAGATCGGCGAAAATGTTCGCATTCTCCATGGCTCGTTTACCGACCACATCGCTAAGCTAGAGGGTTTGGACGATAAAGGTCGCGTGACTTTGCTGCTTCAGTTAATGGGGCAAAGTGTACGCATGAAAACTTCCCTGAATAATTTGGTCGCCGCCGAGTAATTTGTTTCAGGGAAGATGGGCCACCACTGCTATCTGGTGAAGGCGTTTCACCTGGACTGCGGTAGCGTGGAAAAATTTTGGCACTGTGAAAAACCCAGCATGACTTCTGACCAAGACTTTTCCTGGCGGGGCAAACAGATTTTTGTGACCGGCGCGGATGGTTTCATCGGCTCTCATCTATGCGAGGCGCTGGTTGCCGCTGGCGCTGACGTAACGGCTTTGGCGCTATACAACTCATTCGACCAGCTGGGATGGCTGGACGATATTGCTGACGACGCTCGTCGTGCCATGAGATTTGTTCGCGGTGACATCCGCGACGCCGCGCAGATGGCCGCGCTCTGCCGTGGCCAGGACTATGTGTTTCATCTGGCGGCGCTGATTGCCATTCCTTATTCCTACGACGCCCCGTCAAGCTATGTGCAGACCAATGTCCAGGGCACCTTGAACATTCTACGTGGTGCTCTTGACGCTGGTGTAAGCGGCGTCATCCACACGTCAACCAGCGAAGTCTATGGAACTGCGCAATTCACTCCCATTACCGAAGATCACCCCTTGCAGGGTCAGTCGCCCTATTCTGCCTCAAAAATCGGTGCTGATATGATGGCAGAATCTTTTGCGCGCTCTTTTGAACTGCCGGTAATCACTATGCGACCGTTCAACACCTATGGTCCTCGCCAATCGGAGCGCGCGGTCATCAGTACGATCATTCGTCAAATCATCGACGATCGCTGCGACAGCATCCACATCGGGGACACCTCGCCAACACGTGATTTCAACTATGTGGGCGATACTGCCAATGCCTTCATGAAAATCGCTCCCTTGATCCCCAAGCATGCCGGCAGCGCATTCAACGCCGGTAGCGGCCGAATGTTTTCCATCGGAGAGATGATTGAGATGGCCGTCAAGCTTACCGACTGCTCTAAGCCCATTGTAAAGGATTCGGCGCGAATTCGCCCGGCCAAAAGTGAAGTTCTAGCATTGATGGCGGATGCTTCGCGCTTCAATGCTCTTTCTGGTTGGGCGCCGCAGACGTCTTTGGAGTCGGGCCTGGAGCTTACGGTGGAGTGGTGGCGGCAACGAATTGACGCAATCCGCTCCGACGCTGGGTATATGGTATAGAGCTGACAAATGATACCGCTCGCCGTCCCCAATCTTTGTGGCAATGAGGCCCGTTATTTACAGGAGTGCATCGACACGACCTTTGTGTCGACCGTCGGCAAATTCGTCGGCCGATTCGAAGAGATTGTCGCCGCCGCCGCTGGAAGTAAGAGCGCCGTGGCCCTGGCGTCAGGGACCTGCGGCCTGCATATGGCTCTACGCGCTGTCGGTGTTTGCCGGGATAATTTGGTGGTAACCCCGGACTTTACCTTCATCGCATCAGCCAATGCTGTTGCACATTGCGGCGCGGTGCCCTGGCTAATGGATGTCGACGTCGACACTTGGAGCCTCGATGCCGGGCTTTTGGCCAAAACCTTGCGTGCCGAGACCGAGCAGCGCGCCAACGGCCTTTTTCATCGCCCGAGCGGTCGACGCGTTGCCGCCATCTTGCCGGTTTACACACTTGGTTGCCCCGCCGACATGGACTCTATTGTCTCGCTCGCCGGTGAATTTGGCCTGCCGGTGGTTGCTGACGCGGCCGCGGCGCTTGGCGCAACCTACAAAGGGCGCCCCCCCGGCGTCATGGGCGCTAACCTCTCCGTTTTCTCGTTTAACGGCAATAAAACAGTCACTGCAGGCGGTGGTGGTATTGTCGCCGGCGACGATCTGGCACTTGTGGCCAAGGTCAAACATCTTTCCACAACCGCGAGGCAAGGCGAAGACTACGAGCACGACGAGATCGGTTTTAACTATCGCATGACTAATCTGCAGGCCGCCGTCGGCGTCGCGCAGATGGAAATGCTAGATCAAATGGTAGCGGCTAAGCGCCGCATCCGCGCCCGTTACGACGCGGTATTTCAGGGCCTGCAGGGCCTTCGCATTTTCCCTGACCCTGAGTGGGCGGAGAGCGCCTGCTGGTTTTCCGGCGTTGTGTTTGAGAACCCTAAGCCGGGCTTGCTAAAGGCGATTCGCGGCGAATTGCGTCATGTCGGTATCGACGCTAGGCCTTTTTGGCAACCCATACATCGCCAGCCACCCTTCGCCGATGCGCCGACAGAGTTGACGGGGGTAAGTGAATCTCTTAAAGATGCGATCCTGACTCTACCTTGTTCGACCGGCCTAAGCGAGATCGACCAGGAAACAGTCATCCGGTCGACTTTCGATATTTTAAATAAGTCGCTCCAGTCCTAGCGTCGAGCTCATGGAAAATTGGAAACAAACCCTTTTGCCCGCTGAGACCACCGTCCGCGACGCAATGGAGCGCCTTGGTCAGTCTCGCAGTCATATCCTTTTGGTAGTTGATGAGAAACAACGGTTGCTGGGCACTGTAACAGATGGGGACATCCGTCGCGGCTTGCTGGGGGGCATGGCGCTGGAGACTTCTATCGCCCAGGTCATGAACCCATCGCCTATTATTGCCACTCCGGAAATTCCCGCTTCCGAACAACTTGTGATGCTGCGGAAGTTCAGCATTATGCAATTGCCTATTGTCGACTCAGACAACTGCGTATCCGCTCTCGTTGGCATCGACGACCTGGTTACAATTCCAGAAACACTGGAAAATCCAGTCGTTATAATGGCGGGCGGGCTGGGCACCCGCCTGCGACCAATGACCGAGGACACCCCCAAACCTTTGCTGCCTGTAGGGGGGCGCCCCATCCTGGAAACCATCATCGAGCAATTGACGGGCCATGGCCTCACCCGCATTTTCCTCTCCGTCAACTACAAGTCGGAAATGGTGCGTAAACATTTTGGTGATGGCTCTAACTTCGGCGCTGACATCCGTTATTTGGAAGAAGAAGATAGTTTGGGCACGGCAGGCCCGCTGGGCTTAATCGAGGACGTAGGCGAAGCGCCGTTGTTGGTCATGAACGGCGATCTGCTTACAAAATTGAACTTCAAGGCGCTGCTGTCCTATCACCGGGAACTGGAGAGCCAAGTCACCGTATGCGTCCGGGACTTTGACATGCAGGTGCCATTTGGTGTTATCGAACAAGACAATAATCGTGTGCGCGCTATTGTTGAAAAACCTATTCATAAATTCCTGGTGAATGCAGGCATCTACGTCGTCGAACCGCACGTCGTGCGCGAAGTGCCAAGGGGCCAACGCCTAGATATGCCGGACCTCCTGTGTCAACTGATGGACAATGACCAAGCTGTCGCCGCGTTCCCAGTACATGAATACTGGCTTGACGTCGGGCGCATCGAGGATATCAGCCGTGCTGCTTCTGAATTCAAAAGCATTTTCGAATAATGTCGGTTGTTAGCCGAAATTTTCGCTTAGAGAGGGTCTGATGACGCGCCAAGTGGCGGTTCTCAGTGTTGGTCGTTCCGATTTTGGCCGTTATTTGCCTGTGCTGCGTGAACTAAAGAATAATCCAAGCATTGAACTTCGGCTGATTGCGTCAGGTGGACATTTCTCTTCTCGCTCAGGAAATACTATCCACGAAGTGGAAGAGTCCGGCTTCGATTGGGAACCTGGCTTTGCCGAGGACCTTTTAGGCGATAGCCCTGAAGACGTGGGTCAAGCCATCGGCAGGGCGGCGATTTGCTTAAGCCAAGCCTTCGCCATCCGGCGACCGGATCTTTTGGTTGTGCTTGGCGATCGCTTTGAAATGCTGTCAGGAGCCAGCGCAGCGCTTGGTTTCAATATTCCGGTGTTTCATATTTATGGGGGCTCCGTCACAGAGGGCGCCATAGACGAGCTTGTCCGCCATGCCCTAACTAAAATGAGCCACCTGCACTTTGTTTCATGTGAGCCTTATGCTCAACGTGTACGCCAGATGGGCGAAGAGGACTGGAGGGTTCATATTACCGGCGCACCGGGGCTCGACGATTTGAAGGCTATCGGCTCTCTGCCGCTCGATGAGCTCTCACAGTTTGTTGGCCTGAACCTCGAAAGACCGACTATTTTAGTCTGCTACCATCCTGTAACCCTGGAGCCTGGACAGGCAGGCCCACAGATTTCCAACCTGCTTGCCGCCATTGAGGGCCTCGACTATCAGATAATCTTGACCTATCCGAACATTGACCCCGGACACGAACCTGTGATTGACGCCATTGAAGCCTTTGCCGCGCGTCATTCTTCCCGTTCTCGGCTAATCCGGAACGCCGGCACTAGACGGTTCACCAGCCTGTTGAACTCTGTCGATGCCCTAGTTGGAAATTCGTCCAGCGGTATTGTCGAAGCCGCGACCTTCGCGCTCCCGGTGGTCAACATCGGCACCCGCCAAGATGGAAAAATCCGCGCCGCCAACATCATCGATACGGCCTACCAAACAGAAGCGATCCGAGTAGGATTGGACAAAGCGTTGAAATCGGAATTTCGCGCCGGTCTGGCGGGACTGGTCAACCCGAATGGAGATGGCCAAGCCGGCCCGCGCATTGCGCGCCTAATTGCCACGCAGAGCCTTGACGAACGGCTGTTGCGAAAAAAATTCGTCGACAGGCCCTACCTGTAATTGCCATCAAGGCCCAAGATATTCGGAACCCAGCCGTGCAAAACGAAGTGACAAACCCCTTTAAGCGCATGATCCCATTGCCGATTTCTGCCCAGTCGGTCTACGATAAATTGAGCGCCAGCGACGCCTGCCTTATCGGTGACCCCGAGACGATGGCAGAGTCGGTCGCCTACTTGACAGATGGCGTACCTGGCTCGCTGGCTTTCTGGGACAAACCGGGACTGGACCCGGTGCGCCAGTCCCGTGCTGCGATCGTTTTCATCGCTGAAGAGATAAAGCCTGCGCCAGGCCGCGCGTTCATTCTTGTTGATGATCCGCGATGGTATTTCATTGAGATTGTTTCAGAGATGTTTCATGATCACGAAAAAGGAGCGCACCCTAGCGTAATTGTAGGAACAAACGTCACGTTGCCGACTTCAGTAATCGTCGGCGCCAACACCTATATCGGCGATAACGTGACGATCGGTGAGAATTCGCGGATTGGCAACAACTGCATCATTCACTCCGATACCGTTATTGGCAGCTATTCTTGGATCAAAGATGCATGCATGATTGGCTCACACGGTCTTTCCTTCCATCGTAGTGCCAATGGCGAACTGGCTCGGTTTCCGCATCTGGGAGCAACGATCATCGAAGACTACGTCGAGCTTGGCACCGGCAGTTGCGTGGTCCGCGGCATGCTCTCCAACACTGAAATCCGCGCCCGCACAAAAATAGGCAATTTAGTTAACATTGGTCATGGCTGTATCATCAACGAAGACTGCTGGATTTCCGGCTCCGCCTCTATCGGCGGCCACGCCGTATTAGGCAAGCGGGTATCGCTTGCAATGTCGGTGACCGTCGCCAATAGCGTCACCATCGGCCCCGATTCCCGTGTCGGAATCGGGTCAGTGGTCACCAAAACAGTTCCTGCGGACTCGAAATTATTCGGATGCCCCGCGCAACCCCTTAGGACCCTGAAACCGTTCGGCCCAACGCCTCGATAAATTTATGCGGACTTTACTCGGGTATTACGACTTGAATAATCTATCTGAAGCCTTAATTACCGAGTGAGCGGCGGTTTTATCAACGGCTGTTGGCCGATCTCACAAGCACTTGCCTCTGAAAGGACCCGTCATGAACGTTATCCGGCCCAAAGACAGGAACCTGATTTTCTTGGTGCACCCCGGCCACATTGCCGATGAAGAACCCTACATGCCTTACGAGTGCCTATGGCTAGCTCGCTTCCTGCTTAACAACGGCTACGAAGTCCAGATCATAGACCAGCGGCTCGAGGAACATTGGCAACAACGTATCTCAGACCGCAAAGATGAAGTGCTCTGGGTGGGTGTGACAATCATAACTGGGCCGCAAATCAAGTATGCGTTGGACACAGCTAAATTTGTTCGGTCAATCCCTCGCAACATTCCGATGGTTTGGGGCGGCTGGCACGCTACTTTCGTGGCGGGGAACACGGTCATCCATCCCCTTGTTGACTATGTCGTTGCGGGTATTGCCGAATTAAAAGTCGTCGAATTGACCGAGTATATTCGCGGAGGTGAGGTTGGCCCGCCCCCGACGACGCCTGGCATCCTGCATAAGCAAGGGAACCTGGACTATCAGGTGAACAAAGAAGTTTATGTCGAGTCCGATTCGCTCCCTGCTTACCATCTGATAGATATCGACGCCTACCGTTCAGAAAATAACGTTGCGGGCATGATTACTTCGCGAGGCTGTCCGTTCCGCTGTAATTACTGCGTGATCCAGCAGATTCGGTTTTCTAACCGGGCGATAGACTCCGTAGTCGATGAAATAGAGTTCCTGGTTGGCGACAACGGCTTTGAAGTTATTCGCTTTGCGGATGGCCTATTTTTCGCACAAAGAGCGCGTGTGGAGAAGATTATCGGCGAGTGTCAAAAGCGTGGTTTAAAATTTAAATGGCAATCGAACGTTCGTCCAGAAACCTTCCGTCGTTGGAGCCAGGAAGGCATGGAGTGGTTGGTTGAGTCAGGTCTTGATTACGTGGCTTCGGGTGTAGAATCCGGTTCTGAATTTATGTTACAGCGTATTCAGAAGGACGCCACTGTCGACGATATTTATTTCACGACCGAAATTACCGAAAAATACGGTATTGGTCTGACCCTGAACTTTCTAAGCGGTCTGCCGCATGAAACAATTGATGATCTCAAATTCACCGCCGAAGTGATTGAGAAGTTGACGACGATGCACTCACGGCTGCGCATTATTAATCCGCTGTACCGTCCGTTCCCAGGTGCGCCGACTTATAATGAAATGCTTAAGCTCGGCTGGACCCCGCCGCAGAGCCTAGAAGAATGGGCGGAAACCACCCAATGGAATATGGGGATTGAGAAAGTGGATCCCTTCCCTTGGATGGAAAAGAACGAATTTGACGAATATGTCAACTACTTCACCACCTCCGCGTTGGGCCGTGAACGCGAACCCGTGTTGCTAGAACGTCAGTAACATCGGCCGCTAGACACCAGCCCTCGAGTCAGGGTTTACTGATCTCTCTGCACCGCGATCGGCTGTCTTATTGCGCCACCGACTTATTTCGCCCGCCGAAGTGGTTTTCCACCAGACCGCGCTGATCTTCTCGCTTTAAAAATAGACATGGCTAAAACACCTTCAGCTTCCGAAAGCACGATCGGTGAGCTCATCCGGCACTGGGGTCGAATGTCAGCCGATAAACCTGCCATTATCTGTAACAATGAAGCCTTTTCTTATGGTGCTTTTGTTGAGGAACTAGATGCCATCCTCCGCCACCTCGATGAAGCAGGAATTGCCAGGGGTGGGCGCGTGGTCATCGCCATCAGTGACAAAAAGGCCTTCATCGTCGCCATGCTTGGCGTGATGTCCGCCGGCGCCGTTGCGGTTCCAGTAGTGGGCGAAAGCGCCGCCGCCATTGTGGACATCGCTGACCATACTGACGCTGAATTAATGCTGCATGACGGCGAGGATGAAGATCTATTCGGTGACCTGCCCAGGCAGCGCTATCCGTTCACCAGCGACACCGTGATCGGCGATGCTATGCGTCTTCATTCAGATATTGCCGATCCCGCAGTGATCTTGTTCACCTCTGGCACGCAAAGTCACCGCAAAGGCGTGGTGTTGTCTCACGCCAATCTCAACGCCACCGGCGATTACCTCAATCGCTTCCTCTATGTTGATCCAGACATCCGCGAATACGTTATCGCGCCGCCTTTCCACGCCTTTGGTTTTGGTCGGGTTCGCAGCGTGCTCATGGCCGGCGGCACGGTGGTATTTGACGCTGGCGAATTCAACGCACTAAGGGCGATCCGGGGCATTGAAACACATGCCTGCAATTCTCTTTCCTGCGTGTCCGCGACAATCATTTTGCTAGTCGAGAAATTCCGCGGGCGCACTGAGAGTTTTGCACAAAATATCCGTTGGATGGAAATCGGTAGTCAACCGATGCAGCGCGACCAAAAAAAACTAATCTGCGACACCTTTGCTAGCGCTCGAACGGCATTTAATTACGGCATGACCGAGGCCTCGCGCTCAACGTTGATAGATTTTAATCAAGAGAGAAGTCGGCTGGACTCTAGTGGCCGGGCCGCGCCAGGAACCGAGCTCCGCATATGCGATGAACAGCGCCAACTAATGACCACCGGGAAGCTCGGTGTCATAGAAATGCGCGGGCCGCACATCGCCCTTGGCTACTGGCGCGACGATACGCTGTGGGCCAAGGCCTGTGTGGACGGATGGTTCCGCTCTGACGATGTCGGATATATGGACAACGAAGGTTACCTGTATTATGTGGGCCGTAGCGATGATCTTTTGAATGTCGGAGGTGAGATTGTCGCGCCGACAGACCTTGAATACGCTCTGCGCCAGCGCCTCGGCGATGAAGAGTTCATAATCCTGGGCGAAAGCGACCGCATCCGCGGTGAAGTGCCGGTAATCTGCTTCGAGCGTAGCGATGCCACCAATCTGGAATGGCCGGAGTTGATGAAAACGCTGATCGGCGCCGTACCGAATAAATTTCTTCCGCGCAAAGGTTACGTGGCCCCGCAATTCCCACGCACTGCAGTCGGCAAAATCAAACGCGCCCAATTACGGAACCAGATCAAATTCGGCGAGCTAACTGAAATCGAACGAACTAACTGAACCCCGCCCTAGTTCGACTAAAAAATCAATATGAGCGTACAACCCGACAGCATAGCCCTGATCGAAGTCATCAAGCAGGCGGTTCCGCACCTCCCGTTGGTGATTGACGATCATAATAAACCCTTTGAGGCCTACGGCCTTGATTCGATCGACACCTCGGCGATCTTCATGGGCGTTGAAGAGGCTTACGACATCGCCATCAGTGACAAACAACTGGAGGATCTGGAGTGCGTTAATGACATCCTCAAGCTCTTGGCGGTTCAGTCGTGAGCATTTACGTCATTGCGGAAATCGGCCCCAACCATAACGGTGACCTGGCGCTCGCGCGCGATATGGTGCGTCGCCTGAGTGACACCGGCGTAGATGCCGTAAAATTTCAGTTGTCTATTCCGGGGAATGTCTATTCAGCGGACGCCTACAAGGCGGACTATCAAAAGACCAATGACGGCGAAGGGTCTCCTCTGGACATGGCGCGTCGTATCCAGCTGCCGGCGCGGGACCATCTCATCCTAGCCGAGGACTGCCGCACAGTGGGTCTGGACTACATGTGCACGGCCTTTGATATCGACAGTCTGCGTTTTCTCGATGACAATATTGAAATGCCCTATTTCAAGATTGCGTCGGGAGAAATTTTCTCCACGGACACGCTTGACTTCATGGCGCGGCGTGACCGCCCGATTTTACTGTCTACCGGCATGGCGAGCTTCAAAGATATCAAGGCTGCCCTTACTCTTTTGGAGGTCGAGGGGCCGAAGGACATAACCATACTGCATTGTGTCAGCAACTACCCGGCGCCCATCGACAGCATGAATCTGCGCGTCACCGAATCCCTGCGGGAGTGGTTCGGCAGGCCGGTCGGATTTTCCGATCATTCGCTCGGCAATGAATGCTGCCTGGCCGCTGCGGCTATGGGCGCGACGGTCTTAGAAAAGCACGTGACCGCAGATAAATCCATGAACGGCCCTGACCATAAGGCTTCTGCGACGATTGACGAAATGGCAGAATTGGTGAGGTCCGTGCGCCTGATCGAAAGTGCGCTTGGCGACGGCATAAAGGCCTTTACAGAAGCCGAGCTTGGCATCCAACGTATGGCCCGCAAGAGCATCGTTGCGGCCGTGGACCTGCCCGAAGGCCATTTGATCGTGGCCTCGGACATTCGTTTCAAGCGACCGGGAACCGGCGTTTCGCCACTCGATGCGCATCTGGTTATTGGCAAGCGACTCCAGCGTGCCGTCACCGCCGACCGGGTGATTGATCCCGCTTGGCTGAGTTGACTTCAGCAAGTTTCAAAATATCCTAATGACTGATCTGTCTCCCTCCTCAAATACAATGCCTCAAAAGTTTATTTACGTTCTACAAACGCCCTTCACGCTGCGGGACTATAAACGACACGGCATGGATATAATGGTGAAAAACGGCATCGAGGTTGTGGTCATTGATGCCAGTCGCGTGATTTATCCTACAATTATCTTCAACGATAGCCGCCTCAAAAGCCACGATAACATAGAGCTAGTGACCTGTTCCGACATCCTCGCCTTTCGTCGCGAGCTAAGCCGGCACGTGGATGCGGATCTGATTATTAACCTTACGCAAAGCGGCATCTTGACCCGGTCGAATCTCTCGATTATGCGCGCCATCAGCCTTAGCACCCTTCCCTACATGATCTGGATTGGCCCGATATTTCCTGGCTGGCGGGATAACGTGACCCGCAATCGCGTTAATCGAAGTCTGCGGAACCTAGTCTCGCTAATACACAAGAAAGATTATTTCTCGTCGATCATCGCCAAACTGCCGATCCAATGGCTCGGTGTGCGCCATGCGAATTTCGCGCTGACAAGCGAGCCATTGCAACAACGGCCAAACAGCTTTATCGGTCCCGAGACCCGGATCATCCAGGGCAATCATCCGGATTTCAGCCTTTATCTAGATTACCTGGACGAAGACCATGAAGAAAAGGACCAGGCCGTCTTTATCGACCAAAACCTGCCATTCCACCATGACCTCCAGCATACGCGAACCAAGGGTATCGAGCCCGAACCATACTATGAGGCGCTTGAGCGATTCTTTAAGCATGTGGAGCGGACGCTTGGCCTGAAAGTCGTGGTTGCCCTGCACCCACGCGCTGATAAGGAACAAATTCAGCTCTATTTTCCCGGCCGGAAGCTGGTTCACCATGCGACCCATCGCCTGGTCTTGGAAAGCAGGTTGGTTCTGGCCCACAGTAGCACCACTATTTCCATGGCGATCATGGCTTACAAACCGCTGATTATCATAACTACCGACGGACTTTGGAAACTGGGTGTCGAGCGAATGTTTGAGCAGGCGATTTCTAATGCCGCCGGAGTACCGTTGATTTTTGCCGACGGCATCCTGCCCGATGACATGGCGCCTGTCATGACGATCGACCGGGAGTGCTATGACGATTACCTGGCCACTTATATCCGCAACCCCAGCACGGCGCGCCTACCGACATGGCGGATTGGACTCGATGCGTTTCGCGAATCGTTTGGGGAGTGCAATCCAGCCCCCGCACGAAGCGTCATCACCTCGGAGGCTGCCACATGAGCCCATTGCCTATAATTCTCGTCGGGGCCGGTGGCCACGCGCGATCATGTATTGACGTCATCGAACAAGCCGGCAGCTATGACATCGCCGGCCTGGTCGCTGTGCCCAGCGAGGTTGGCAGCCAAACCCTGGGCTACGAAGTGCTGGGGACCGACACCGATCTGACAGGCCTATTTCAACGCTTTGACCACGCTTTGATCGCGGTCGGCCAAATTAAAACCGCAGAAACACGTATACGGTTGTTTCAGTTGCTTGAGAATATGGATTGCAGCTTGCCTACCATTATCTCCCCGCACGCCTATGTGTCGCGGCATGCGACACTCGGGGCAGGCACCATCGTCATGCATGGCGCAGTGATCAATGCCGGCGCCAACGTCGGACGAAACTGCATCGTCAACAGTCAAGCTTTGGTCGAGCATGATGCAGAAATCGCTAATCACTGCCACATTTCCACAGCCGCCGCCGTCAATAGTGGCGTCAGCGTGGGCGAGGGTACTTTCATCGGCAGCGGCGCCAGTGTCCGCCAAGGTATACGCATTGGCACACACTGCGTTATTGGCATGGGCCAGCGGGTGCTCAAAGACTACCTCGATTACAGCCAGCTGCCGCCGGTAAGAGCTGAATGATTGAGCATACCCTGATTATCGCCGAAGCCGGGGTCAATCATAACGGCCGTCTGGATCATGCGCTTGAACTGGTTCGCCGCGCCGCCGAGGCCGGGGCCGACATGGTGAAGTTCCAGACCTTCAGCGCTGAGCGCCTTGTTACGGCAAAGGCGCGAAAAGCCGACTATCAAGCCGAGGCGCTCGGAGCGGGCGGCGGGCAGTACGACATGCTTAAGTTGCTCGAAATGAGTACGGAAATGCACGAAAAACTATTGGCGGAATGTCGGCAACGGCGAATTGGCTTTACCTTCTCCGCTTTCGATGAACAAGCCGTCGATTATGTGGCGGAACTCGGCGTTGAATGGTTCAAGGTGCCATCGGGCGAAATCACCAATATGCCCTATCTGTGCCGCGTCGGTGGGTACGCACGAAAAGTGCTGCTGTCAACGGGCATGTCAACTATGGACGAAGCCTGCGCAGCGATCTCAGTGCTTGAAGCATCCGGCACGTCGCGCCGAGATATCACCGTACTTCATTGCAACACTGAATACCCGACACCCATGACGGATGTAAACCTGCGGGCGATGAACGCGATGGCCGATGTTCTGGACGTCGCCGTGGGCTACTCCGACCATACTTTGGGAATCGAGGTGCCCGTGGCGGCGGTGGCGCTTGGCGCCCAGGTAATCGAAAAGCACTTTACTTTGGACCGCGATATGGATGGTCCTGACCACCGGGCCAGTCTGGAGCCCGATGAACTTGCCGCGATGGTTCACGCTATCCGCAACATAGAGCGTGCGCTCGGAAAGCCGGTTAAAGCGCCCAGCCCAAGCGAAGCTAAAAACATAACCTCTATTCGAAAGGCCCTAGTCGCACTGAGACCAATCAGGGCCGGCGAGACCTTCTCGCCCGAAAACGTAACCGCCAAACGCCCGGCGACGGGGCTATCTCCCATGCTTTGGGATTCGGTAATGGGAAAGACCGCGCTGCGGGCCTTTGACATCGACGAGCCGATTGAGGTCGGATGACCCGGAAGATATGCATCATCACCGGTACACGGGCGGAATACGGCCTGTTACGTTGGGTCATCGAGGGCGTTCGGGATCATCCGGCACTGAGCCTCCAATTAGTCGTCACCGGCATGCACCTGTCGCCTAAATTCGGCGAGACTTATCGAGAAATTGAAACCGACGGCTTCACTATCGATCGTAAGGTGGATATAGACCTGAACTCGGATTTGCCGGCCGATCTGAGCCGATCCATTGGCCTGGGATTCACGGGCTTTGGGACTGTTTTTGGGGAACTGGAGCCTGATCTGGTGGTCGTCCTGGGGGACCGTTTCGAAATCCTGGCGGCGGCCGGCGCGGCAATGATGTGTCGTATTCCCATCGCGCATGTGCACGGCGGTGAAGCCACCGAGGGCCTGATTGATGAAGCCATACGTCATTCCGTTACCAAAATGGCACACCTGCATTTCGCTGCCGCTAAGCCCTACCGTGACCGTATCATTCAACTAGGCGAGCAGCCCGATCGGGTCTTTGAGGTCGGCGGACTCGGGGTCGACGGCATTCCAAGGCTTGACCTGATGGATCGGGCGGCTCTAGAAGGATCACTCGATTTCAAGTTGGCCAAAACCAATCTTTTAATCACTTTTCATCCAGTGACCTTGGAAACAGCGAGTTCCACGGAGCAGATGACGGCGTTATTTGAGGCCCTCTCGGAGCTGGACGGCACAGGTTTGATTTTCACCATGCCCAATGCGGATATAGAAGGTGGCGTGCTATTCGATCTGATAGAGGCGTTTGTACGCCACCATCCATTCGCCAAGGCCTTCACCTCGCTGGGCCATCTGCGTTATCTTTCTTGCGTGCGGCTGGTAGACGGGGTGGTGGGAAATTCATCGAGCGGCCTGATTGAAGCGCCGAGCCTCGGCACCGGCACACTCAACATCGGAGATCGCCAGCGCGGGCGATTAAAAGCGGACAGCGTCATTGACTGCGCGCCGAGTCGGGACGCCATCACGGCCGGTCTGGCGCAACTCTTATCGACAGAATTTCGCCAAAGGCTGACCAAAATCGCCAACCCCTATGGCTCTGGAGGTGCGAGCGACAGGATCGTCAATGCCTTGGCCCAGGCGCCGCTCGACGATCTATTAAAGAAAAAATTCTACGATCTGCCACTGCCGTGAGTATGGCGTTATGAAAATTGGCTTTGTCGGATCGGTTGCCTTTTCTGAAAACGCACTTCACCATCTGGTTGCCATTGGCCCAAAAACAAGCAGCGAGGTGGTCGGCGTCTGCGCGCTCGAACACGCGGCGTTCAACGCCGACCACGTGGACCTGACTGCCGCCGCAGCTGCCGCCGGCATAGCTGCCCGCTATACGCCGGACATCAACGCGCCCGAGGTGTGCGGTTGGCTCGCTGAATTGGACTGCGACGTAATTTTCTGCTTTGGCTGGTCGCGTCTTCTTGGACCCGAATTACTGAAACTGCCGCGGCTTGGCGTGGTCGGCTTTCATCCTGCGGCCTTACCCGCCAACCGCGGCCGGCACCCGATCATTTGGGCGTTGGCCTTGGGACTCGAGGAAACAGCCTCCAGTTTCTTTTTCATGTCGGAGGGAGCAGATACAGGCGATATTCTGTCACAGGAACCCATAGCCATTACTAGCCAAGACGATGCGTCGAGTCTTTATGCTAAGATTACCGCGCGTGCGTTGAAACAGATATCCACCTTTGTTCCGCAACTGGTGGACGGTAGTTTTTCCCGCCGCTCCCAGGATACAAGCCTCGCCAACACTTGGCGGAAGCGCGGCTCCGAAGACGGGCGTATAGACTGGCGCATGTCGGCTCGAACCATCCACAATCTCGTGCGCGCCTTAACGAGACCATACGTTGGCGCACACTTCGTTCGTGACGGCGCTGAATACAAAGTCTGGAGGACCGCAGTCATCGAGACGGCGCCGGCGGATGCAGAGCCGGGAAAGGTGCTTGCGGTTTCCGCCCAGGGTGTCGATGTCAAGTGCGGTGATCAGGCTGTACGGCTTTTAGAGACAGAAGCGACTATCACCTTCACCATGGGAGACTATATTTGAAAACCCTTGTTATAGCCCCGCATCCGGATGACGAGACACTAGGCTGCGGCGGCACCCTTCTCCGCCGCAAGGCCGAGGGCGCTGACACCGCCTGGCTGATGGTGACGGCGATCACTGAGGAGGGGGGCTGGCCCATTGAGCAGGTGAACCAGCGCGATACGGAGATTGATCGCGTCGCTGAACTTTACAATTTCAATTCGGTTTTTCGCCTCGATTTCCCAACCGCGCGCCTGGATAGTCTCCCCATAGCTGACATCATAGGGGGGATCGCGGAAGCCTTACAGAAATTTCAGCCTAGCGAATTGATGATCCCACACCCGGCCGACGTGCACACGGACCACCGTGTGGTATTCGACGCGGCCGCGGCCTGTAGCAAATGGTTTAGGCATAACTACGTGAAGCGTGTGCTTGCCTACGAAACGGTCTCAGAGACGGAATTTGGTTTTGGTGTCGGCAACACTTTCCAGCCGAATGTCTTTATAGATATTAGCGACCACCTGGAACGCAAGCTTGAGATCATGAGCGTCTACGCCACCGAACTCGGGCCCTTTCCATTTCCACGGAGCCTTGAGGTTATTCGCGCCAAAGCCCAGTTACACGGCGCCACCGCAGGCTTTGCCGTTGCCGAGGCCTTCCAGCTTTTGCGTGAGCGAAACTGATTGGGCCATGCGACTCTTTAAATCACCGGCTGAATGTCTAGAGAGCCTATAATAATGGAAATTATTCCCTATCCGTCAAAGATTGATTTCTCTCTCTATACTGAGGAGGCAAAGGACACCAAAACTTTCTACGGATTGCCCGAGGATGTGGCCTTCTGCAAGAACTGCGTGATTTCCAATCAGCGCCCTAACTCTACCGTGGAATATAAGCACGACAGTAGCTCCAGGAAGGAAACCATCCATTTCGATGAAAACGGTATTTGCGATGCCTGTAATTTCACCCAAAAAAAGCACCACAGTATTGATTGGCAAGAGCGTGACCGGGAACTGCGTGACCTATGTGACCGGCATCGGCGTACCGACGGTCGCTATGATTGCCTAGTTCCAGGATCAGGCGGCAAGGATAGTTTTTACACTTCACACATTCTTAAAACCGAATACGGCATGCACCCGCTGACGGTGACATGGGCGCCGCATATTTACACGGATTGGGGCTGGAAGAATTTCCAATCTTGGGTTCACGCTGGCCACGACAACATCCTGATGTCTCCGAACGGTCACGTCCACAGGCTGCTAACCCGGCTGTCGACGGAAATATTATTCCATCCTTTCCAGCCGTTCTTTCTTGGCCAAAAATCCATCGCCCCTAAGATGGCTTTGCTCTATGAAATCCCGCTCGTTTTCTACGGTGAGAACGAAGCCGAATATGGCAACGCTATAAGTACTAATGAAACGCCACAGCAGGACCAAAAATATTTTTCCGGCGTCGATATCGATGAAATGAGGATTTCAGGCGTCAGCGTTGCCGATCTGGTTAATCAATTTGGCCTGGAACTCAACGAGCTTACACCCTATTTTCCGGCGGATCAGGTGCGGCTGGCAGAAAAGAAAGTCGAGTCTCACTATCTTGGATATTATTTGAAGTGGCATCCGCAAAGCTGCTTCTATTATGCAGTCAAACACGGTGGCTTCGTTCCATCGCCGGAACGCACTCCGGGCACCTACAGTAAGTATAACAGTATCGACGACCGCATCGACGACTTCCATTTCTATACTACGGGCGTAAAGTTTGGCATTGGCCGGGCGACCTACGACGCCTCGCAAGAAATTCGCTCAGGCGACATCGAGCGCGATGAAGGAATTGCCCTGGTGCGTCGCTTCGACCACGAATTTCCGGAACGATTTGCTTCTGAAATTTTAGCCTACCTCAGCCTTCCGCCGCCGCAATTTCCGGTGGCCAGTCAAATGTTTGACCAGCCGATAATAGACCTTGAATACTTCTCCTTGCTTGCCGACCGACATCGCTCACCTCACCTCTGGAAATTTGTCAAAGGCGAATGGATGCTGCGTCACGCGGTCTGGCACGACAATCAATAGCCCTGAACCGGGGCTCCTGGGCATACTAACAATGAGTCATGAAATTATCGAAAACCGCATCGCCGACGCCGAAATATATGACAACCTGGATTTTTTCGAGACGCCGAAGGATTACTTCCGCATGGTTCTCGACGAGATCAAGAATCGCCAGGGTGATCCGACCTCGCTTTTGGATGTGGGTTGCGCAAACGGCGCCTTCTTACATCATGCCCGCGCGTGTTTTTCAGAATGCCAACTTTCCGGTCTGGAGCCAATTGAAAATCTGGCGGCAAATGCGGCGCACAACGTCAGGGACTCGCAGATCCACTGCGGCGCCCTAACGGATCTGCCGGAAATTCAGCCGGCCGCCGCTGTTACCATGCTGGGCGTGATGGGGATCTTCTCCGAACCCGCCATCGCAATGCGGCACTTGTTGGCGAAAACCATGGAAGGCGGCGTGGCGTATATATTTAGCCCTTTCAATGAAGAGCCCGTCGACGTGATTTTAAATTATCGGCGCGCACCCGTCGGAAAATGGGAGTCGGGGCACAACCTGTTTAGTATGACGACCATGGAAGCCGTAGCCAACGAGGCCGGGGCACACGCATCGTGGAGAGATTTCGCCATGCCGCAACAGATTTCCAAGTCAGACGACCCAATGCGGTCATGGACTGAGCCTTTTCGGGGGAATCCACACCATCTGTTCTACGGCACTAATATGTTCTCTACTATGAAGCTGCTGGTCCTCGAGAAGTGAAGGTCTTTGCCCTAATTCCTGCACGTGGCGGTTCCAAGCGAGTTCCGGGCAAGAATATTAGGCCACTCGGACGCAAGCCACTAATCGCCTGGACGATAGAAGTAGCGGGCGGTGTGCTGGGGATCGCCGATATTCTGGTTTCCACTGATGACGCAGCTATCCGCGATGCGGCTGTTGCGGCTGGCGCCTGGGCGCCATGGCTTCGCCCGACAGCACTCTCCACCGATACGACAATGGCCATTGACGTCTGTCTGCACTCGCTCGATTGGTATGAAGCCGAAAAAGGTTCGGTTGATGGTCTTATGTTGCTCCAGCCGACCTCGCCGTTTCGCACTAGCGAAACCATCACGCGCGGGCTTTCTCTTTTCAAGGAGCATGGATTTCGTCCCGTAATCGGCGTATCGCCTGCGCGGTCGCACCCGTATTGGTGTTACAAAGATGTTTCTAATACAATAATCCCTTTTATGGAGCGACCAGATGGAGCGCAACGTTCCCAAGATCTTCCGCCTGCTTTTGAGCTTAACGGAGCATTTTATTTGGTTTCACCGTCGGATTTGCGCAGGAACCGCGCTTTGATCAGTGCGGATGCGGTACCGCTCATGGTCAATGATCCTCATGAAGCACTTGATATTGACACCGAGTGGGATTGGATGATCGCCGAGGCCATTGTAAAGAATGGCATTAATGATTAAATGATAAAATTCTCCGCTGAGTTTGTTGCGGTTGGCATGTTAATCTAGTCGGTAGGGATAAATACACTGGTGTTTAGCCCCAAAAATTTTGGAGAGATTTATGTCTAGGTTAAGAATAGTTCTGGGAGATCTGAATTACTTCAATAAGTACTCCGAGTACATAAACACAGTACCGCTGAATATTGGATATCTTGCGTCTTACGCGAAGAATCGGTTTGAGAATGATATCGATATTTCCTTGCACAAGGACCCGGATGCTTTTTTTCAAGACGTTTCGGATTCTCGTCCAGATATTGTTGGCTTGTCGTTCTATTATTGGAACACCGATCTTGACACAGCGATGATTTCGCAGCTCCGACAGATGTATGGCGAAGACTTAACCATCGTAATGGGAGGTCCGTCGGTAGATTCAGATTGGGGAGAGCAAGAGACGCTATTTAAGCGCCTACCAGAGGTTGATGCTTTTACTGTCAATGAAGGCGAAAATGGATTTGGCGAAGTCATCGAGCGGCGACTGTCAGGTTTGAGTTCGATGTGGGACTCGCCCATTGATGCCGCAATCTTCCATGACGGTGAACAAATAGTGCGGGGCGCGCCAACGGGGCTTTCTACCGATCTGGAGCAAATACCGTCCCCCTACCTTTCGGGTATTCTCGACCCTATGCTCAATGGTAACCTACTTCCTCTGATTCAAACCTCACGAGTATGCCCTTACAGCTGCTCTTTTTGCGCTCAAGGTCGTGATCGGGGTAAATTGCGCGTCTTTCCAATGGCGCAAGTTCAAGATGAGATACTGTACATCGCCAAAAAGTATCGTGATAGGCCTCATTTGATGATGGATATTGTCGATGACAATTTTGGCGTCAACAAGCGTGATCCAGAAATTGCTGAATTCGTGCGGAAATGCTCGGACGAACACAGTTACCCAGTCTCAGTCTACTATTTTAATGATAAAAAATTTAACGAGCAGACAAAAAAGATTGTAGGCAGCTTGGGCCATATGAGCAGTATGGGGCTCGCCTTCTCATTGCAGACGGAGGTTCCAGAAACGCTTGAGGCTATTCGGAGAAAAAATCTAAGTGACGAGACGCTACGAAGCGGCGTTATGTGGGCTGCAGAGCGCAATATTCCTACAACCACCGAGCTAATTTTTGGCCTGCCGCATGAAACAAAAGCCAGTTTCACCGCGGCTTTATCTGCGGCTGTTGATCGCGGCTTTGACAATATCCAATGCCATAATCTCTTCATTTTGGATGGCACAGAGCTTAACCGTAAACGGGCTCGCGACGAGTTCTCTATCACAACCAAATATCGGCTGGTAGGCCCCAGCTATAGAAATATTTTTGACCGGTTTATTGTGGAATCGGAAGAGGTCGTCACGAGTACTCGGGACTTCGATTATAGCGATTTCGTTGACATTCGAAAAATGAGCTTCCTTTTCTACGCCGTCTTTTCTATGAGCTTCTATAAGTGGTTCTTCCAGTACATCCGACATCTTGGGGTGCCGGTTGCCGAATTCTTTATGCATTTCATGTCTCCAGACCGCTCGAAAATCTGGCCAGATGGTTATCTTAAATTTGTTGATGATTTTAATGCTGCTGTAGATGCGGAACTATTCGACACGCGGGAAGAATTGGTGCGGACATATGAGAAACTCTATCGCGAACACAACCACGAGGTGCTTGAGCCCTCTCGCCTGAACATTGTTTTTGCCACCCGACTGATTTATCTCGAAAACGAATGGTTGGGTGAGGTTTTAGCCTCTCATTTAAAGACTGTACTTCCAGCCAATTGTGGCGTGAAAGAGTTGTCGCTGGCACAATTTGTTTTGCGCATTTGTGATGCTGAGCGCGTTGATCTGAAAGATCCTCATCGACGGCTTGAGGTCCAATCTGAGGTTGATCTGATCAGCTGGAGAAATGAAAAGTATCAAGTTCCTTTGCAAGAAAAATATCAATTAGAGAAAAATATTGAGCTCTATGTGGACGACAAGATTGCTGATCAGATGGACCGCTTCGCGGACAGCCACAAGGATATGGAAAGTTTTGACTTCTACTACTCGGCTTTAGAAATAATATACCCACGCTCCAATCTCCTTTATAGCATGAGATCTGTATCTTGATAATCTATTAAGATAAGCTTCTTTCTTAAAACTCCTTAAAGTTGGTGTTTTCTTCAGGGCTCTTGATTTTTAGCACAGGTTTCAAACATCGAGAACCCACCTCTGGGTAATAAAAAAATCAACTTGCTTAACGCTCCATATAAGAGACTAAATGCTAAATTAAGATGTGTTATTTTAATCCCGTCTAAATGAATTTCTTGACGGTGAGCTATGAAGACACAGGCGATTTCAACCTCTATTGCCCATCAGATAAAATGGCACCTCTATGCTTTGATATTCGAAACTAGTTCGAGCATATGTGTGCCAGATTCACCTTGGTCGCGGTTGATACGGTTTCCCGCGCTTAAAACTAAATGAGAATGTCGTTGTCCATTGGCTGGCTGAGGAAAAGCATCCGTGATATTTCCTTTATTTGGAAATGTAAGAAATGTTGGATGCTACCTAAACAGGCTGAAATTCTTATATATGATGCAAATGGTCGCGAGTTCTTACTTAAATATTTATCAGCGTGGTCTGTTGAAACCCTTCATGTGCGTGGCGAATATATAAATATTCCAGTGCTTTTAGATAGCCTGCTGCGTGGGGGTAGGAGTCGAGCTGATAGTTATATTAATGCATACATAGCGCGAGTTAATCCAAAACTTATCATAACATTTGTCGACAACAACTCGCGCTTTTACCGCCTGAGCCGAGAGTTCCCTGAATCAAAAACAATTTTTCTTCAGAACGGCGGACGCGGTTACTATGCGGATATCTTTGAATGGCTCGAAAATTACTCGTCCACCGATGGCGAGCTACACGTTGATGTTATGGGGACTTTTGGCTCAGCCGTTGCCGCCAAATATTCAAGATCCATTGGCGGCCTCAGCGCGCCATTGGGGAGCCTGAAAAGTAATCAGATACAAAAATGGCCGAAAATAGAAAAAGAGGTAATCGCTTTTATATCCCAGTACCGAACTAACAATGGGTTTACCATGGGCGGTAGATTTTTCTCGTTTAAAGAACATTTCGAGCCCGTGGACAGAATGGTGCTGGGATTTCTCGTTCAATATGCAAAAAAACGATCAAAAAAATTAAAGATTGTTCAACGTTTTTCCAATAACAGTGCCAATATGAAGTCTGAACAAGTATATTTTTCCCGCCTTACCAACGGATTTTGCGAGTTTTATGAATCTTGCGACAACACAAGCAGTTACCACGCAATTGATAAATCCGAAGTGACAGTAGGTATAGATAGCACACTTGCTTATGAGTCGGCGGCGCGCGGAAATAAAACGGCCTTATTTCCTATTCGGACGCATTGGTTTCAACTGAAATCATGGACTTTTGGTTGGCCAGGTAATTTCCCACCAGAAGGTCCATTTTGGACTAATAACCCTGATTTGAAAAAGTTCGAGCAGATACTCGATACTTTGTTTTCTATCGACGAGTCACAGTGGTGGAAGATGTTGGGAACAGTTGGCTATGATAAAATAATGAAATATGATCCCGGAAATTCAATCTTACAATCTCTAATAAAAGAAACGCTCAGTCCAAGGGGAAAGGGCCAAAAACAAAAACCAATCTGAAAATGTTTATTTAGCAGATACTAATAGTATGGATCCTCAGTATGATTTCTAATACTGAATGGGATTTCACAAATATAACGCCTATATGCAGTATGGTAATGTAAAGCCGTTATGTTGAGATAAATAAAAAAGGCTTTTTAAGGCCTCATTTTGCTGATTACGAACTAGAAAACTAATTAGCGTATTCGTCCTCTTTTTTCAAAAAGCGTGCAAGAATCCCCCATCATGAAGCTGGTGCTGGGACGTGGGCACCCTGAGTCGTGTCTTACGCGGAGGTTTAACACATGGTTCACGTCGACAATCGGCAGACAGGTTATTTCGAAGATGGCATAAGATCGGGTCAAACTTGTGAAAGGGCTTTTCCTGCCTCAAATTGTAGACTTAAAAGTGTTGCAAGAATTGCCACTAAAAGAATTAGTTTATTTGACGAGAATGATAGAAGACTCAATCTCGGCTATCACTTCTTTTTATATCGCGAGTTGGACGCGGATCAGATGCTGGGGCCGAACACATCCGAAACAGCTTCATTTTATGTAGTTCGCCAACCTCAGGATGGTCAGAAAATTTCATGAGTCGCTTAAGCACTATGATAGAGAAGCGTGGCCGATATTGGATATTACCAAACATTCACTAAGCGGCGCTTTGAGAGAAGGCTATTTAAAAAGAGCAAACATCACTCGTATAGCACGCATGCGCCAATTGGTGAACCCAGGTCTTTGCGACATCGGCCGCAACTAAAGGACGTTCCGAAGTGAAATATCCCGCACGCATTATCGCACGCCTCGAGGTCAAGGGATCGAATGTGGTTAAGGGAGTGCAGATGGAAGGGCTGCGCGTCGTCGGTGAACCCAACGCGCTTGCGCAAAATTATTACAAGCAGGGCGTCGATGAGCTGATCTTCATGGACATTGTTGCCTCACTATATGGCCGCAACCAGATTGTGCCCGTGATCGAGAGCGCCGCCAGAGACATTTTTGTCCCTATCACTGTTGGGGGCGGTATTCGTTCGATCGACGATATTACTACTGTGCTGCGAAGCGGTGCCGATAAGGTTGCCATCAACACTGCCGCCATCGCAAACCCGGAAATTCTGTGCCGGGCGTCTGAGGCCTTCGGCAGCGAATGCATCGTGCTGTCTGTAGAAGCTAAGTTACAGGCCGACGGAAGTTGGGAGTGTTACACCGACAACGGCCGTGAGCGAACTGGCCGAAATGCCTTGGATTGGGCGGAAGAGGCGGAAGCACTTGGTGTTGGAGAAATTCTGGTGACTTCGGTTGACCGCGACGGCACGCTATCGGGATTCGACATACCACTTTGCTGTGCCATGCGTGAGCGCGTTCACGTCCCGGTTATCGCTGCGGGAGGCGCCGGCGAAAGTAGCCACGTTTCTAACCTCTTTTCTAAGACCGGAATCGACGCTGGCTGCTGCGGCGCCATTTTTCATGCTGAGGCTTGTTCCATACAGGTTTTGAAAAAAGCTTTGCATAAAGACGGTCACGTGGTGAGGCTATGATTACTATTGTTGATTATGGGCACGGTAATCTCTACAGCATAGCCCAGGCGTTGAAACATGTTGGTGCATCTGTCAAAATCAGTAGTGACCCTGTAGATTTGTCATCGGCGGAAAGCATCATCTTACCGGGAGTTGGCGCATTCGGCGCGGCAATGCGCGAATTGCGTGCCCGCGACCTGGTGAAACCTTTGCGTGATTCCGCGGCGGCCGGAAAGCCAATGCTGGGTATCTGTCTCGGCATGCAGTTGTTGGCTGATTCCAGCGAGGAATTTGGCGATCATAATGGTCTTGGCCTCATTCCGGGCAATATCATGCGACTGCCAGAAGCCGCATCTACAAACGGAGTTGGATACGATGGTGAGCGCATTCCCAACGTGGGGTGGCGGCCACTCAAATTTAAGGGCCCCGATGTATCTTATGAAGGTGTTGCTGATGGATCGATAGTCTATTTTGTCCATTCGTTCCGGTTTGTCGCTAGGGAAGCTACCGACGTCACGGCTACAATTTCCTTCAACGGTGACGCCATCGCTGCCTCCGTTCGGAGCGGTAATATCCTCGGCTTCCAGTTCCACCCGGAAAATAGCGGGTCGGTGGGGCTTAACTTGTTGCGCCGCTTCGTTAGTTTTCAGCCCGCCGTATGATACGACTTCAATGAAGACTGGGAGAAATTATTGGGTCTGGAAAGTTTAAAAACCTGCCTGGTCACTGGCGGTGCGGGGTTCATCGGCAGTCACCTCGTCGACCGGTTGATTGCCGACGGGCACAAGGTTCGAGTGATCGACAACTTTGTTAATGGCCGCTCGGAAAACCTTGCCAATGCACGTTCCAGTGGACGGCTGGAAGTTGTGGCAGCTTCTGTCGCCAACAGATCAGGAATCTCGCATGCCTTCGACGGCGTTGATTGGGTATTTCATATGGCTGCTATGGCCGACATCGTGCCGTCGATTGAGAACCCGACTATTTATCATGAGGCGAATGTGGAAGGCACACTTTGCGTGTTAGAAGAGGCGCGAAAGGCTGGTGTTGCGCGTTTTATTTATGCCGCCTCGTCCTCGTGCTACGGCATCCCGGACGTCTATCCAACGCCGGAGGCCACGCCCGCAGCTCCCACGTACCCTTATGCTTTGACCAAATATATGGGCGAGCAGTATGTCATGCACTGGGCGAAAATTTATGGACTGGAGGCCGTCTCGCTACGGATGTTCAATGTGTTCGGCCCGCGCCATCGCACAGGTGGTACCTACGGCGCAGTATTTGGTGTGTTTTTGGCGCAAAAGCTTGCGGGCAAACCGATGACCATCGTTGGCGATGGCGAGCAAACTCGCGACTTCACTTTTGTTAGTGACGTGGTCGACGCTTTCGTAAAGGCAGCTCAGGGGGACTGCACAGGCAAAATTTACAATGTTGGCTCTGATAACACTTACAGCGTTAATTATTTAGCTGCATTGCTTGGCGGGGAGATGGTCAACATCCCTAAGCGCCCAGGTGAGCCCGACATTACGTACGCCGATATTAGCCTCATCAAGCGTGACCTAGGCTGGCGTCCCGAAGTGAGCTTTGAAGACGGTGTGCGGACAATGCTTGACAACATCGAGGGCTGGCATGGTGCCCCGGTCTGGACCGTGGACGAAATTGCGACCGCCACCGCGAACTGGTTTAAGTATCTTGGGGCTGACGAAGATGCCAGCGGCGGAAAGGGTTAATCGGAAAATGGCAGACGAAATAAACCAATCCGTATTGAAAAAAATTCAAAGTATTGAAGAGCTGGCCAAACGAACTAGGGATGCTCAGGATGCTGGTAAAACAGTGGTGCTCTGCCACGGAGTATTTGACCTGGTTCACATGGGGCACATTCGCCATTTTGATATAGCGCGCAAGGAAGGCGACCTTCTTATCGTTACCACGACCGCCGACGCCTTTGTCAATAAAGGCCCTGGCCGGCCGATCTTCACTGATCAGCTGCGCGCCGAAATGCTCGCCGCCTTGCAAATGGTCGATTGGGTCGGCATTAATTATGGACCCACGGCCGAATATGTGCTCGACACCATTCGGCCAGACGTCTACGTGAAGGGATCCGACTACGAAAATCCCGAGGAAGATGTCACGGGAATGATTCTACGCGAACGCGACGTAGTCGAGAAACACGGCGGCAAAGTCGTCTTCACGAGAGACATCAACTTCAGTTCGTCCGAGTTGATAAACAAATACCTCGGCGTATACGACGCGCCGTTGCAAAACTACCTCGACAGGCTCCGCGGCACTGATACTGCCCAAAAGATCGAGGATTTGATCGAGAAGGTCCGCGACTTCAAGGTGCTGATTGTCGGTGATGCCATCATTGACGAATACCTCTACGTAGAGGCTATGGGCAAGTCGGCGAAAGAGTCGATGATTGCGACCCGCTACCAGAATTCCGAACTTTTTGCTGGTGGCGTTTTCGCGGCCGCCAACCACGTGGCAAGCCTTTGTGCGGAAGTGGAAATCATTACTACGCTCGGCAATCTCGATAGTCACGAGAAGTTTATCCGCCGTAACCTGAAACCCAATGTCAAGTTGACGCCGGTGCATCGCGACGGCATTCCAACGACCAAGAAGTCGCGTATCGTGGAGCGTGGTTACAATCGTAAACTCTTCGAAATCTACTACTTCGACGACACTCCTGCTCAGCCTGAAATTCAGCAGGTTATCGACGATTTAATCGCCGAACGTGCACCAGCCTTCGACTTGGTGATTGTCACCGATTTTGGCCATGGGCTGATCACCTCCTCGACCATAGAAGCCCTGCAATATGGAGCCCGGTTCCTAGCAGTCAACACCCAGACCAACAGCGCGAACATTGGCTACAACTTGATCACGCGCTATTCGAAGGCGGACTATATTTGCATCGACGCTCCAGAGGCCCAACTTGCCACCTCAGACCGCCGCTCCAATGTGGAAACTCTGGTCTCGCAGATCATACCGAAAAGGGTTCAGTGTCCGCGCATCACCGTTACCCATGGCAAGATGGGCTGTGTCGCGTACCAGGCTAAAAAGCCCCCGGTGCGCGTGCCGGCTTTCACCAAGACCGTCGTCGATACCGTCGGTGCGGGCGATGCTTTTTTGGCCATCACTTCACCGCTGGCCGCGGCTGGTGGCGATTATGAGCATATCGGTTTCGTGGGCAATGCCGCGGGCGCCATCAAGGTCGGCACACTGGGCCATAGGGCGCCCATCGAAAAAGTGCCGCTAATGCGGTTCATTACCACGTTGTTGAAATAATGCTGACCACCAGTTGGAGAGAAAAAGGAACACGCGCGAATGTCGAATAGGAAATGGCGGGTCATGGTAACCGGCGGCGCGGGCTATGTCGGCAGTGCCCTGGTGCCAGCGCTTCCCGATGCGGGCCACGAGGTCTCAGTATTGGATCTCTATCTCTACGGCGACGATATTTTTGACGAAATCAAGGGCCGGACAGGCTTTCGCGAGACTCGGGGCGACCTGCGCGACCTGGAGACGTTGCAGCGCGCGCTGGAAGGCTGCGATGCAGTGATCCATCTGGCCTGCATCTCCAATGATCCTTCCTACGACCTAGATCCGGACCTAGGCAAATCCATCAATTACGATGCATTCCGCCCGCTGGTTAGCGCATCCAAGGTTGCTGGGGTCAAGCGTTTCATCTATGCCTCCTCGTCGAGCGTCTATGGCGTCAAATACGAGCCCGAAGTGACTGAGGATTTAGCACTTGAGCCGCTTACTGACTACTCAAAGTTCAAGGCGCTTTGTGAAAAAGAACTCGAAGAAGAGCGCGAGCCTGGGTTTGTGACGTGCACCATTCGCCCCTCAACCGTTTGCGGGTATGCTAAACGCCAGCGCCTTGACGTGGTGGTCAACATCTTCACTAATCATGCGGTCAATAACGGCCGTATCCGGGTCTTTGGCGGCACTCAAAAACGTCCAAACATTCATATCGCCGATATGGTTCGGCTTTATCTGTTCCTACTCGACCAACCGGATGATAAAATTGACGGGAAGATTTACAACGCTGGCGACGAGAACCATACGCTCATGGAACTTTCGGAGATCGTCAAGAAGGTGGTTGGTCCGGACCTGGAAGTGGACGTGGAGCCAACTGATGATTTGCGTTCCTACCACGTTACAGGCAAGAAAATCCGTGACGAGCTAGGTTTCGAACTCGAGCACAACGTGGAAGACGCGGTGCGTGATTTGGCCAAGGCCTTCGCTGAGGGCAAGCTGCCCCATGCTTTGGATGATAAGCGCTATTTTAACATCAAACTGATGCAGAACAGGAAACTCAGCTAGGCGCTTCTTCTTGTGTTGATTGGTATTGATTTCGATAACACCATCGCCGGTTATGACGAAGTGTTCGCGTTGGCTGGCAAGGCGGAAGGCCTTTTGGAACCACGGTTTAGCGGGCCAAAACGTGAAATTCGTGACTACATCCGGACCCTGGAAAACGGTGAACGACTATGGATGGCGCTGCAGGGCCGAGTCTACGGTGTCCATATGGCTAAAGCCCGGCTAATTGAGGGAGTGGGGGGCTTCCTGACCCGTTGCCGTGAACGCGAGCTTGCAGTCTGTATCGTCAGCCATAAGACCCGGTTTGGCCACTTTGACCAAGACAAGGTCGACCTCCGGAACGCAGCCATGACATGGATGGCGGCCAAGGGCTTTTTCGACCCCGCCGGTTTCGCCCTGCAGCGCGACGCGGTGCATTTTGCCGAAACCCGGAGCGAGAAGGTAGCCCGAATCGCCGCGCTTGGCTGTTCTCATTTTATTGACGACCTGAAGGAAGTGTTCCTCGAAGAGGCCTTTCCGGCTGAGACGAAGAGCTATCTCCTGTCCACCGAAAAACCCACCCCGCAAGGGCCCTTCGCGGTGTTTCCGGCATGGAGCGGTATCACGAATGCCGTATTTCGAGATCTCGAACGATAGCGTCCCCCGTGATCTGCGCTGCGCCGCCGAAAGGCTTTGTGCCCGGCCGGTGACTGGCATGGAGCGGGGGCAAGCGGGTGGCAACAACCGGATATTTAAGGTGGCAACCGTCGAGGCGGCCTATGCCTTAAAAGTTTATCCTGTTATCGCTGACGATCCGCGCGACAGGCTAGGTGTCGAATTCACCGCCCTGAGCTTCATGTCGGGTCATGGCCTCGGCAATGTGCCTGGCCCAGTCCGTCAAGACCCGACGGCCAATCTAGGTTTGTTCGAATGGATCGAAGGTGAGGCCATCGAATTCCCCACAGAGATGGATATCGATGCAGCAGTTGAATTCGCGGGCACCCTGCATCGGCTCAGCGGCCTCGACGAGGCGCGCCGGTTGCCAAACGCCTCGGAGGCCTGCTTATCGGCGGCGGAGACCTTAGATCAGGTGGCGCGCCGGTTAACGCGCTTGGACAAGGCGGCGGCTAATCATCCGGCGCTGGCTGCGTTTCTGACGCGGGATTTCCGCCCGGCTTTCGAGGCCCGACGAGACGCCACCTGGAAGCAACTTGCCACTTGGGCAGAGGACCCCGCGGATCAGTTAGACGTTGCGCGCCTGACCCTGAGCCCTTCGGATTTTGGTTTTCACAACAGCTTGCGCGTGCCGAGCGGCGAGGTGGTGTTTTTCGATTTTGAATACTTTGGCTGGGACGACCCGGTTAAACTAACCTCAGACTTCATCTTGCATCCGGGAATGAGCCTGACGGAAGGCCAACGCCGCCGGTTCGTCGAAGGAGCGAAGACAGTCTTTTCTGGTGACAAGACTTTTGCGTCGCGGCTCGCGCTTATGTATGCCTTCTTCGGATACCGGTGGTGCATGATTATTTTGAATGAATTTTTACCGGAACGCTGGCGTCGACGCGCCTTTGCCACAGAACAAGACCGCACGGCGGCTCAGCTGCGCCAGCTAGAAAAAGCGCGGCTGCTACTAGACCGAGTTGAAGAAGCTGGAGGACTGTTTCCTTATGACTAACCGATCTCTCTTAACCGCCAATCTGCCGTCGACACCACTTGACGACCACTCAAAAGCCCTGAGACGCATGGTTATCCAGGCACTGGACGGGGGCGGCCGCGGACATATCGGTTCTTCCATGTCTTTGATCGAAATACTGCGTGTCCTCTACGACGATGTCTTGGCCTTCCGTGCTGACGATCCTACGTGGGAAGGGCGAGATCGTTTGATTCTCAGTAAGGGTCACGGCTGTTTGGCGCTTTACGCGATCCTGGCGAGCAAAGGCTTTTTTCCAGTCACGGAGTTAAGAGATTTCTGCCGAGCCTCTTCATTTCTGGGTGGGCATCCTGAATGGGGCGAAGTGCCGGGGGTGGAAGCTTCCACTGGAGCGCTCGGTCATGGTCTGTCCATCGCCGTTGGGATGTCACTAGCGGCTCGTATGCGGGGCCAGAAGCACAAGATCGTCACCGTCACCGGCGATGGCGAGATCAACGAGGGTTCTATTTGGGAGGCCGCCATGTCAGCAGGGAAGCACCAGCTCGACAACCTGACTGTAATGGTCGACTACAATAAAATCCAATCCTATGGATTTACCGATGAAGTTCAGCCTTTGGAACCCCTCGTTGATAAATGGCGCGCCTTCGGCTTCAGTACCATAGATATCGATGGTCATGATGTGGCGGCGCTGCGGGCGCTCCTAACAAGTCTGCCGATGGAGCCAGGAAAGCCGTCGGCTATAGTTTGCCACACAGTTAAGGGTAAGGGAATCCCATTCGCAGAGCATGAGCCCACGTGGCATCACAAGTCGAACCTGCCCGCCGAAGATATTGCCGCCCTGTATGCGGCGCTGGAAGTTGACTGATGCGCAAGACCTGCCTGAATAAAGTTTACGATCTGGCGCAACGCGACCCGCGTGTGGTGTTCATTGGTTCCGACCTCGGCCCGGGCGTGTTGTCCGAGATGAAAGCGGAAATGCCCGACCGATTTTATATGGAAGGCATTGCTGAACAAAACGTCATCGGCATGGCAGCCGGAATGGCGCTCGAAGGCTACATCCCTTACGTAAACACGATCGCTACCTTTTTGACCCGGCGCTGTTTTGAACAGGTCGCCGTTGACGTCTGTCTGCACAACCTGCCGGTTCGGTTGATCGGTAATGGTGGGGGACTTGTCTATGCGCCGCTAGGCCCGACTCACGAAGCCATTGAAGACATCGCGATTATGCGCGCGTTGCCTAATATGACCGTTCTCAGTGTCAGCGATGCGGAGGAGATGGCGGTGATGATGGAACAGACTTTAGACTGGCCGGGCCCCATCTACATCAGGCTGGGCAAGGGTGGCGACCCAGTCGTCTCGGATCCCGTCGATAATTTCCGTATAGGTAAGGCGATTTGCAAACGCAAAGGCACCGATACTGCGCTCGTATCAACCGGCGTGCTTGTGAAGCCATGCCTAGACGCGGCAGAAGCCCTCAAAGCGGAGGACATCTCCTGCGCGGTCGTGCATCTGCCAACCGTCAAGCCGCTCGACGTTGACGGGCTGGTTGCGGAGTTGTCCCAAGGGACGTTCATCATTTGCGTGGAGGAACACTTACGCACCGGCGGACTCGGATCTGCAGTGCTGGAAGCTCTATCGGATCGGCCGGGCGGTCTCGCCGGGTCCGTTACTCGCCACGGCCTTCCAGACGAATTCGTGCATACCTATGGCTCACAGAATATTTTGTGGGAAAAGTTTGGTCTGGACGCCGAAGGCATTGCCGAAGTGGTTCGCGCAACCTTGAAAAAGGCTGTCGCCTAAAGGCCACGAAACGAGAAAACAAAGGACATGGCGTTTCTACATAGCTTGTTAATATTTTTGAGCTATCACAACCTGTTAGAGAAAAGCAACCACCTAAGCTGCCTGTATTCGTAATGGTTTCGGCGCACCATTGCCCAAACCAATGCCTCGCTTATTAGAAAGACACGGCAATTCCCAAGTTTTTTGCCATCGACCCAGAGAATGGGAAATCAGTCCAATATCGTGCCCCATCATGATATCCAGTTTTGAAAACCCCTCCGAAGCGTCGCTCTGCCAGGCCTTCTTGGAACATGGCCATGTAATCTTGCCGGCGGAAAGCCGAGATGCTCTGGACGCCATCCAGAGCCGCACCGCTGAACTGGCAGCCGATTACCTGGGCGTTACCGGCGGTGGCCCGGCAAAGAATTTCCTCGATGAAATCGCCACTCATGTGGGCACAGACAGGCTGAACGCGCTGCGGTTGGTCGTGATCCAGGGCCTCAATGCAGAACCCTGGATCCGGCCAAGCTATTTCGCGCTTGCCCGTTCGGCTCTGGAGACCGTCGTTGGCAACGAACTTGCCATGCAACTGCGGATTAATCTGAGCATCCAACTGCCCAACGATAATTCCTCGCTGCTACCGATCCACGCCGATGTTTGGTCGGGGGACTCGCCCTACGAGGTGGTGCTATGGGTGCCGCTGGTTGATTGCTTCGACACCAAATCTATGTTCTTGATGCCGCCGACGGCCAACCGTGAGGTACAGGCGCGGCTGTCGGAGTTCCAGGGCATAAGCAGCGAGGACTTGTTCCTTTCCGTTGCCGACAAGGTAAGTTTCCTCGATATCCCGTACGGCAATATATTGCTGTTCAGCCAAATTCAGATGCACGGTAACAGGGTAAACGAGGAGACAAATAGCCGCTGGTCCATGAACTGCCGCTTTAAGAGCGTCTTCTCGCCCTACACGGACAAAAAGCTCGGCGAGTTTTTCGAGCCCATTAACTTGCGTCCCGCCACACGGATTGCGATGGAATACCGAATACCGGACGGGTTTGATGCGTCCTAATACGGCCAATTTCAAGGGTTACATCGCTAGCCGGCCCTTCCATGGCGAGCGCGTGCCGCAGCACGTGCAAAACCTGGTGATCCGCGACTACTGCCAACGCAAATGCTTCCGCTTTTTGCTCAGCGCAACCGAATATGCCATGCCCGGCTGCTTCATGATCCTCGATCAGTTGATTGACGAGATTGCCGAGGTGGATGGCATTGTAGCCTATTCCATGTTCATGCTGCCGGACGATCCAGCGCGGCGCGGGCGCATTTACCGCAGCATCCTTGATGCGGGCCGATCTTTGCATTTTGCGGTTGAGGGATTACGTATTAACGATGCTCCGTCGCTCTCGCGTATCGAAGATATTTGGCGGGTTCGCTTGGCACTAACCGACTGCCCTCAATCCCTGAGTTGACAAGCTAGCCATGACCCAGATCGACTTCATCCAGTCTTTGCATGCCAGCACATCGCGCGATTACGTGCAGCGCGTGGTTGAGTCTGACAAAGCGGAATGCGCAGCCGTCGCCAGGGAATTTGGCGCCGATTATTGGGACGGCGAACGCCAATTTGGCTACGGCGGTTACCGCTACGACGGCCGCTGGTTGCCTGTAGCAGAACGTATGGCGACACACTATAACCTCAAGGCCGGTGACCGAATCCTTGATGTTGGCTGCGGCAAGGGCTTCCTGCTTTACGAATTTACCCGCGCCGTTCCGGGTATTGTGGTGGCCGGGCTCGACATCTCTGAATACGGTATCGCTAACGCAAAAAAAGAAGTCCGCCCGTTTCTGCAAGTTGGCTCTGCTCAGGATTTGCCCTACGGTGACGACGAATTTGATTTCGTATTTTCCTTGGTCTCTGAGATTGAGCGCGTCGGCAAGGGCGGCGCCAAGTATATCATGGTCGAGTCCTTCCGGAATGAACGCGAGAAAATGAACCTGCTCTATTGGCAATTGACTTGTTTGAGCTTCCATTCAGTCGACGACTGGAAATGGCTCTACGACCAGGCCGGCTACCAGGGTGATTATGGGTTCATTTATTTTGAATGAGGATGGGCACGTCGGACCCGAGAGAATAAACGAGCAAATGACATGTTAAGTAAAAAAACCGAACCGGTCATCCCCGCCAATGAACAAATCCGTAACTACCTGCGGCGCCGGATTAAACCAGAAGGCACCTATGCTGAACTGCTTGAATTTCCGTCCTATTTTGAGATTGAAACCGTAAATGCCTGCAATGCGCGCTGCCCCATGTGCACCATCGCCGAATGGACACGCAAGACGCCAACTATGCGCAATCCGCTATTTGAAAAAATCGCCGATGAGCTGATTGAAAACCGTAAATACGTCAAGCGGGTCAGCCTTTATCGCGACGGTGAGCCCCTTTTAGACAAAAAGCTTGCGGACCGAACAGCTGTGCTCAAGCAGGGCGGCATTAACGAGGTCGCCATAAGCAGCAACGTCGCTTTGCTCGACGAGCAGAAATCGCGCGATCTGTTGGAAGCGGGTCTTGATACTATCATTATGTCGATCGACAGCCTGAAAAAGGATGTTTATGAGGCAATTCGCGTTAAATGCGATTTTGAAGTTGTGATGGCAAATGCGCAACGCTTCATCGAACTTCGCAACCAAATCCGGCCCAGCTCAAAGGTTTGGGTTCGGATGATCCGCCAGGAGAGTAACTACGACGAATGGCCTGCTTTTGAGGCGTTTTGGAAAGAACGTCTTGCCGACAATGACCGGGTTAATTACCACACACTGCATAACTGGGGTTCGCAGTTGAAAGGCTTCAATGCTGTCGAAGAAAACTCGGAATATGGTATTCCCTGTGTCGCTCTGTGGTCGCTGATGGTGATCTTTGGCAACGGTGACGTGCCGCTTTGCAACGTTGATTATAACAATATTCATCCTTGCGGTAGCGTTGCCGAGAGCTCTATTCGCGATGTCTGGCGTGCCCAGACTTTGGAACGAATCCGCCATCAGCATCTAAATGGTGAAAAAGCTAAAACCGACATTTGCGCTAACTGTAACGTTTGGAGCGAACCGCCGGACGTGAAAAAAGTGGAGCGGGATTTTCAGTGACCGTTTACCAGGTAGGTACGGCAAGGCACAAGGTGTGATCTCTCCAGTCCTCATTATTGGCGGTGACAGCGCTATTGCAATGTGCATTAGACAAGCCATCGCAGACATGGACGGGAAGGTCTTTGCAACCAGCCGTCGCGCAGAGTTACTTAGGGCGCCTGGATGGTTTCATCTGGATCTAGCCGAGCCTGCAAGCCAGTGGCCGGAGTTGCCGGCCTGTAATTACGCGGTCATCTGTGCGGCCGTAACTTCGCTCGCGGAGTGCGAAAAACAGCCCGAATACACGCACCGGATCAACGTCGATGCGGTCGGTGTCCTAGCAGCGCGCTTCGCCACGAATGGTACCTACACGGTATTCCTCTCCACTAGTCAGGTATTCGACGGGAACAAGTCTCATCCCTCACCACATGCTAGGCCATCGCCCTCCAATATCTACGGTGCGCAAAAGGCGGCGGCGGAAGAAGCCTTTTTGAATAGCGGCGCACCTGGGGCCATCCTGCGGTTGGGGAAAGTCTTAATTCCGCCTGTCGGCCTGTTCGAGGGCTGGGCGGCTAAACTCCGCGGCAATTATGAAATCGCTGCGTTTGACGATATGTGGTTGGCGCCCGTATCCCCGGCCGCAACGGTGGAGGCTATTGTTAGATTGCTGGAGCGGCGTGCGAATGGAATTTTTCAATTGACCGCGCCGGACCAAATCAGCTACTTACGCGCTGCGCAGCAATTGGCGACTCACTTTTCGGCTTCAATCGGACGCGTGGCTGCGGGCTCCGCCCACGACGCAGGCCTTGGATATCTAGCGCCGGCAAACGTGACCCTAGATACACATTCATTAACGGCAGCGCTCAGCATTCAGCCCGCCCGGTCGCAGGTGGTCTTGGCTGAATATTTTGATACCTTCGCCACGAATTGAAATGGTTCCCGCCAAATCGTTTTGGCAAGTGCCAATGGAGCATAAATTGGAGTACCCTAATAAGATCCAGGTCGAGACCTTCCTTGGCTGCAACGCACGCTGCACCATGTGCACGATCCACGATTGGGCTCGCCCTCACGGGCAGATGGCCGATGCTGTATTCGACCGAATCGTTGAACAGGCGGCGGACTTCACGGATCACCTTGCGGTTATGAGTCTCTACATGGACGGCGAACCTTTGATGGATGCGGCTATGGAAGCTCGAATCACTCAGTGCAAGGCAGCCGGTTTAGGGAATGTCGGATTTTCGACAAACGGGTCGCTGTTGCGACCCAAGCGCGTCGCCCCTTTACTAGATGCCGGTCTCGATTGGGTGAACTTCTCGTTCGATACAATGGATCCGGAGGTCTACGAGGCGACCCGGGTTCGCCTGAAGTTTGATTCCGTCTACGACAACATCCGTACTTTCATCGAAGCGCGAAATGCTGGGGGCTATGCGACCAAGGTGATTCTCCGGTACTTGGAAACTGAAAACCCACCACCGCCGGATGGCTTCGAGATTTACAAACGGACCTGGTCTAATCTGCTGCGTCCGGAAGACGAAATCCAATACTCGGAAGTCCACAACTGGGGCAGTGCCGAAGGCCCGTTACAGGTGGATGGCACCGTGCCCTGCGATTACGTTTTCGACAACATGATCATCTTGCGTGATGGCACAGTGCCGCTTTGCTGCGTCGACTACAACGCTGAGTACATATTCGGCAACGTCATGGAAGACGGAATACTCGACATTTGGAACAGCAATGCTTTCTTGCAGGTGCGCGAACAGCATCGCTCTGGGCGTCGCAAAGAAATTGCGAAGTGTGCCCAGTGCAATATTCCGGACATGTACGAACAAAGTAAACGCATCTACGGAGCTGAGACTTGAATCTTGGCATCGGTGTTAAACATGCAACTTGCCGAAGAAATCTGGCTGTAAACACCCAGACGTCATGACCGCCTAGCCCGAAACGCAGTAATCCCCGTCGGGGCTGGCGCCCACTCGGCTTCCTGGCCTAACAATCTTTATAAGAGCACCGACATGCACAACAAACCGTTCCTGTCTTTCTACGAAGAAAAAAACATTATCCCCGTTCGCCAAGATATCAGTGACCGAGCTAAGCACTTTCGTCGCCGTGGCGCGTTGTTCTTACACCTTGGGATCATTCCTGCGATGCTCGGCGGTAAAAGTGTTCTCGAGTTTGGCCCTGGAAGTGGCGACAACGCTGTGTTCACCGCATCTCTCTCACCGACACGTTATCTACTGGTCGACGGCAACGCCGCTTCCATCTCAGCAATACAAGAAAAGCGCGCCGACGGCACGTTACCAGCAGCTACCACAGAAGTAGTCAAGAGTGAAATCTTGAAATTCGAAACGCCTGAAAAATTTGATTTTGTATTCTGCGAAGGCGTGATCCCAGGCCAAGTCAACCCGCACGACTATCTTCGCCATATTGCTTCGTTCGCGACTCCCGGGGGCTGCGTAACCATAACGACTATCTCAGCAATTTCAGCATTTGCTGATATTTGCCGGCGCATGGTCAAACCGCACCTAGTCAGCTTATCGCCCAAGTTCGATACCGTTACCGCCTATGCAACGGAATTGTTTGGCTCGCACCTTGATACCCTGAACGGTATGAGCCGCCTACATCAGGATTGGGTGCTCGACAACATTATGAATCCATGGACCCGGCAGGGATTATTCTCGATCGGCGAGGCCATTGAGACCCTCAAGGGCGAATTCGACGTTTACGGCTCATCGCCAAAATTTCTGACCGATTGGCGTTGGTACAAATCTATCGTCGAGCCAGAAACGGGCATCAACAATATGGCGAAATTACAGTATGCCGAACTCGCCCCAGTCTTTATCAATCATCGGCTCTCACCCGAAGAATCCGGCATCGATAACCCCGCCCGCCTGGCTGAACTTTGCCAAACTGCATATGATGTTCATGTGCCGTTATGGCAGGCAGACGACAGCAATGGTGTGATGCAACAATTCATCCCCATCGTCGAAGATATCATCGCGCTGTTCGGCGCGCCCAACCATCCAACTGCAAGCGCACTTGCCGACTATGTGGCGGCCATGAGGCGAGCCGCGGCCGGCGAGCGCTTCCCCGACATGGGGGCATTCAAATCGCTGTTTGGGCGCGGCCAGCAATATGTATCTTTTGTCCGAAAATCAGGTGCCTGAGACCGCCATCGATACTATTATCTAAAATAAATCTGTCTATGGAAGATGTCTTCTCCCCACGTAACGATGTCCGACGCTAAACCATATTTGGATAAGAAGGTCCTCATTTTCGGTGGGTCAAGCTTCGTCGGTGGAGAACTGTTCCGCCGTATCGGTAACAATTCGATCGCAACCTTCAATAGCACGTCGATACCGTCCGGCGTCAAGTTTGATGCAACCACAATGTCGCTGGCAGATCTTGTTCCCGATACGCATGAATTCACGGATGCTGTCATTCTTATCGGAGATACTGAACCGGACAGCTGCTTTAAATGCCAGGCCCGTTCGCAACTTCTTAATGTCGACTCCATTGAGAAACTGATTGACCAGTTGATTGCTGCGAATATTCGTCCCGTGTTTACCTCATCGGAGTTCGTCTTCGACGGCACCAAAGGTGAATACACAGAAACGGACGCGGCGCAGCCGATATTGATTTACGGTGAACAAAAGCTATCGGTGGAACGCTACCTCCAAGCCGCAACTGATGATTACGCCATACTGCGCTTGGCGAAGGTATTCGGCACGACGCCCGGCGACGGAACACTGTTCTCGGGCATGGTAGAACCGATTATGACTCAATCGGTAATTAGATGCGCGGCGGATCAGCGGTTTTCGTCGGTTTTCGTTGGTGACGTTGTGGCTGCCATTGTTGCTGCGATCGAGAAACCGCTAAACGGCGTTTTTCACATCGCCGGACCGGCGGGAGGAACGCGGTTAGAATTTCTCCAGACGATGATGGCAGAGGTTGCGAAATACACGGCAGTAACGGCAAAATCGGTTGCGTGCTCTATCCATGATTTTGATCTCCCGGAAGACCGGCCGGTTGATGTCTCGATGTCGCCGTCAAAGTATGTGAATGCGACGGGCACAACGTTGATGAGCGCTCAGGAAGCTTGCGAAATCATTTGTCGCAAATGGTTCAGTCGATAGAGGCGGGCACCATTTCTAAGATCTCCCAGATTTCGTTGCATTCACTAGACGGCAGCGACACGGACGCAGTCGGTGACTGCAAAGGTATTTTTTAGCAACTTTTTTACTCGCCTTCCGGCGTTATTGGCAAAAACCCAAGCCCGCCAAACACCTGGAGCCTCAATCATGAAAAGTTTTGTAACTAGCATTGCC
>CAZNWX010000002.1:0-26954 GCA_964576415.1 uncultured Magnetovibrio sp.
CTAGCCCTTTACAAGGGCCCGTATTCCCGCGGCTCAAGACGATGGGCTCAGATGTTTTTCGATTTCGTCTGCAGCGGCGGTGGGTACTTGTCGTCTAACTTCTTTAACAGTTTTACGAAGAACTTCTTGGCTATCTTCACCTGTTCGTCGATCCATGGTGTGGCCTTGTCATATGCGACTCCAGCGTCACAGGGACATAACGCCCAGAGCACCTGGCAACGCAAGGAACGCGTTTTCTGGGTTGGTCTTTATGGCTCGCATTGCATTCGGCTTGGCCATAGCTGGCGCGGCGATGAGAACTATCAGCGCGGCGGCCATAAACACACGCGCGAACGTATTTTGCTCCTTGGCAATTCGCCAGGTGTTAAAAACGGCGCCCCGGGAGGCTATGGCCTTTTTAGAGAAAGAATTGAAGGTTTGATTTCAGGCGGGCTCGAAACGCCCGCTCCCGCTTCAGGCGCCATTCGCGGCTCATGGCTTCCGAACGGCTCCAATAGCTCTCGGCATAGAGCAGGGTCCATTGCCTTCCGCACGTCGATCGCGCACCCGACCCGGAATTATGCACTGCTAGGCGTTTGTCCAGATCGTTGGTCCATCCCACGTAAGTCCGGTGGGGTGCAGCCCCGACGGTACCGATGACATAGACATAGCAGGCCATTCGTCAGCCATGCCCCCTCAGTCGCGTCGGTGTTGTGTGAGGCAACTCCCAAATGCGGTGGCTACGCTCGCAATAACGTCCGTCCACGCGTTTTGTTGCGTTTGGCAAAGTGCCTCTCTCGGGAAATACCATGGAGTGTGTGACCCAGTCCAAGACCAATTGAAAACCGCGCTGCGTAAATGGAAAAGTCGCGTTGAACAGGGGAATGCCGTTGCCTCCGCTCGGAAAACTCAAAACTCAAGCTTTATCTCAACCCGTCGGTTCGCCGCCCGATTTACAGAATCAGTATTTGGGGCGATGGGCTCTGTATCAGCTGAGCCAACCGCCATCACGAGTTTTTTATCAATTTGAGAGGTTTCTAGTAAACTGTGAACGACAGAGACAGCTCGAGCTGCCGATAGTTCCCAGTTTGACGAAAAGAATTCGTTATATATTGGAACATTGTCTGTATGACCAGCGACCACAATTTTTTGCAATTCGGGTGACTCTTTAACAATACTCCGAACTCTTTTAATAACTAATTTAATATTTTCATTGAGCTCAGCGCTGCCGCTTTGGAATGTAACCTTTTCTGGAAAGCGTAAAATAACCTGCTTATTACGCTCAATTATTTCAAGTTTTCCTTTGTTTACATCATTCTTTAATTTCTGATTAATGTTCTTTTTTATTAATTTTAGCTTTTCCTCATTTTCGTCATTTTTTAATTTCTGATCAATTTTATTTTTAATGAAGGCCAGCTTTTCTTGTCTATCTTCTCTTTCATAATCTTTTATATATGCCTCTTTTTCTTTGAAATCGTCATCTTCTTTATATTTTCTCTCTGCAAAGTCGATTGTTTTTTTATCGTTCTTTTCTATAGTATTTATGCCTGCTTGTGAGCCCATACTTTCGACATTTATATTGCTTCTAGAAAGATCTACTACGGATGAATAACCAGGCAATAAAGACGTCGAAGGAGCTTGATTAAATGCCTCTGATATCGCGCCGGCATTTTGCTTAAAACTATCTGAATTTATCTCAGAAAATGACAAAAATAAAACAAACATCACAACTAGAAGCATAAGCATATCCGTGAATGTCATCAGCCACCCTTGGCTCAAATCCTTTCTTTTTGCGGATCGCGCCATGTTAGTTTTTGCTCTCGCCTGAAGAGGGCTCTTCCTTCGAGACGCTTCTCCTTAGGTTCTCCGGAAGATATGCCTCTAATATATCGTACATTTCTGTTGGGTTCTTTAGTTGTTGGACCAGACAGACACACTCTATAACCAACACCCTATTCTCAGAATCTGCCGATAATTTTTGATCCAGTTTTTCTGCGATAGGCTGGGCAAACAAATAAGAGACCAAAACACCATACATTGTAGTTAGAAGTGCGACCGCTAAACCTTTTCCAACCGTCGTTGGATCCTCAAGGCTACTTAGCATTTGAATGAGCCCTACGAGCGTACCAAACATTCCAAACGCAGGTGCGGCTTCCGCGATAGAAAAAAATATTTTTATACTACTTTCCTGACGAGTAATACTTAAATCCATTTCGGCATTTAAAAAGTCACGTATATAGCTAGAATCTCGGCCATCGGCACACATCTGCAGGCCCTTTTTGAAGAAGGGGTCTTTGATTTGCTTTAAATGCTCTTCTACGGCCAACAGTTTTCTTGTATCTCTTCGGCACGTATCAGAGAGTTCAATGGCTTGATTTATAAGATCAACTGGGCTGACTTTTGTATTTGTTACGACTGCCTTCAATCCAATAGGAATAGCTTTAAAAAAGCTCTGGATTGGAAATTTTACCATTGTGGAGGCAAAAGTACCGCCAAGGACAATTATGAATCCTTGAACATTGATAAACTGAGCGAAGTTTCCATCCTCACCAATGGCAAAAACTACAACAGTAACCCCTCCTAACAGACCTAATATCGTCGCAAAATCCAATTTATATCCTCCACAGAGGCTAAAAATATAAGTTTATATAGTTACTTAAATAGAAACTGGCAATGCCTGCGGTAGACGCTCCTGTCAACGTAAGTTAGCGTCAGACCTTGGTCTACAACTGGAGGCCGCGCGGGGCACCAAGGCCTTCACGAGATTGGTCATGTCCAATACGCCAATAGGAACGCCATCCTTTACGACGACGTAGGAATGAGAAGTATCGCCACCGGAATGCGCGATCATGCTTTCCAACGTGTCATTATAATCCACTTCGCCATGGGCATCCGCTGGGACACCGTCTGTGATTGGCGTCATGATTGAGCGGACCCGCAAGACCCGTGCGCGATTAATATCGCTAACGAAATCCTCGATGTAGGGATCATTGGGGTTAAGCAGAATGTGCTGCGGCTCACCTTGTTGGACAATGTAGCCGTCTTTGAGAATGACGAGGTGATCGGCAAGTTTCAGAGCTTCATCAAGATCATGAGTGATAAAGACAATTGTCTTGTTAAGTTCCGTCTGTAGCTCCAGCAAAAGGTCCTGCATATCGGTGCGGATCAAGGGATCGAGAGCCGAAAACGCTTCGTCCATGAGCATGATCGGCGAATTTGATGCCAAGGCCCGAGCAATTCCCACTCGTTGCTGCATTCCACCGGACAGTTGGTGGGGGTAATGTCCGCCAAAACCGTGAAGGCCGACACGGTCTAGCCATTTGTGGGCCTCGGCGACAGTGTCCCGTCGCTCGACGCTGCGGACCCTGAGCAGAGTAGCTGCGTTATCTGCCACTGTCTTGTGAGGGAACAACGCAAATTTCTGAAAAACCATAGACATGGTTTCCCGGCGCAATTGCCGAAGTCGTACTTCGTCGTAGGCAAGAACGTCTTCGCCATCCACGTCAATTTCTCCGGCGGTGGGTTCGATCAATCTATTGAGATGTCGTATGAGGGTTGATTTTCCGGAACCCGATAACCCCATAATTACCGTGATCTCTCCCTCGCACATATCGACGTTGATATCTAGAAGACCGAGAACATGCTGGTGTTGTTCGAGTAAATCTGCCTTACCGACACCATTTTCGACATGTTGGAGCGCAGCTTTTGGCTCAGCGCCAAAAATCTTATAGAGATTGCGGATCGAAATTTGTATTTTTTTGTCCATCGATCCCTACCAACAATCAGTGTTTTTGAGCTGCGTTCACTCTATCGAGCGCCGCCTTTGTCACTCGGTCAAGGATGATGGCAAGAAGCACGATGCCAAGACCGGAGATCAATCCGACACCGAGCTCCAAGTTCCGAATACCGCGCAAGACAAGGACACCTAGACCCGGGGCCGACACCAATGAAGCAATCACAACCATGGCGAGGCTCATCATGATGGTCTGGTTAATTCCGGCCATGATATTCGGCAGGGCTAGGGGTACCTGAACGCCGAATAATTTCTGAGTGTTTGTCATCCCGAATGAGTCGGCCGCTTCAATGACGTCCTTATCGACCAGCCGAATGCCAAGGTCAGTTAACCGGATTACTGGAACAATGGCGTAGAGAATGATTGCAATGCCGTAGAGTTTTGGTTCCGTGACCGAGAACAGGAAAATCAGAGGGATGAGATAGACGAAGGGCGGCAACGTTTGCAGCATGTCGAGGATCGGGATGGTTAACCGCTGCATGCTATCGCTGCGCGACATGGCAATACCGATTGGAACTCCAAACACCACGCACAGAAATGCGCAGACAAATATGATGGCCAAGGTTTGAATGGCGTGATCGTAATGATCAATGAATGCCAAAAAGGCGATGCAGGCAGCCACAAAGAACACTAGGCGCACTGACTTTGAGGCGAAGTAGACAATCGCCATAAGGATCGGGATCATGATCCACCAAGGCGTTGCTTGGAACAGGGCCAAAGCCCATTCTAAAGCCCAGCTCAATGGTTGCGTCATTGGATCGAAGACAAACCGCAAAGAATCCTTGATGGCGAGGAAACTTTTTTCTACGCCTACAGTAACATCGCGAGATTGTGGAAGCGCGGCACAGGCCTGGTTAAGGGCGTCGAGTGACGGGAAAGGAAATTCCCACCAAGACGTTTCCACTTCGGATTGGCCTTTGCTTTTGGCCAACAGTTCGGCCATCGACATCGGGCGGTCATTGCCGGCCTTAGCCGCATCGCACCAATCTCGTAGACCTATGGCATTAAATACGAAATCGTAAGTCGCCATTTCACCACCCCCGACCATCACGGCGGCCAAGTCGTCTTTTAGCGCTTCAGATAAAGCGCAATTATTTTTCTGGGGTTGAGGCAGGACCAAGTTGGCCCTGCCTCGGCCCTAGTTTTACTTTAGGATCGCGCTGAGCTTTTTGCGCGCGTCAGCGTTGACCCACTTCGACCAAGTGCCTTTTTCCTGACTAAGGAAGCGAACCGCCGCTTCTTCGGCGGATGCCTTTTGCTCCTTCTTCCAGGCTAGTAACCCGTTCATTGTATCAACGTTGAAGCTGACTTTGCTCATCAGTTCGGCGATAGCTGGTTCCCGCTTCTTGAACGCAGCAGTCACCACGGTCAGAACCGGTGCGGGCGGAAAATCCGAAACGCCTGGATTGGCAATGTCCTTGTTTGAGTTATTAGCATGCACCTTCTTGTCGATGGCGCCAATGGACAGTTTGACCATCTTATACTTTCCGAGCACCGCCGTTGGGCCCCAGTAATAACCGAACCACGGTTTCTTGTCTTCGTAGGCAGCCGCGATTGAGGTCGCCAGGGTCTCTCCCGAACCATGATTGAAGACTTCCATACCTGCGGCTTTCATCTTCAGGGCTTTGGCTAGGTTGTCGTTTACGATACGGCATCCCCATCCGTCCGGGCAGTTGTTGAACCGGCCACCAACCAATTTTGGGTTGGCGAGAACGTCTTTGACGGACTTCAGTTGCGGGTGTTTTTTGACCAGATATTCGGGAACCCACCAGCCTTCAACTCCGCCCGGCGCTAAGACGTCGGCGAGGCGCTCAACCTTTCCGGCTTTTTCCATTTTCGAATAGGCATCACCTGTCGAATTGAGCCAGAGCTCGGTGACGATGTCAGGCTCACCGTTTTCGGCCAGAGACGCGACCGCAGTGGTCGTCGCCGACGGCACTTTCTCGACCTTGCAGCCATAGCCTTGTTCCATCAGGAACTTTGCGACTTCGGTGATGATCTGGGATGAGGCCCAGTTCATTTCTGTGATCGAAACCTTGCCGCAACTTGCGGCGTTGGCTACGGATGACATCATGGCGATACCAGAGGCAGCACCAATAATTGCTAATGTAAACTTACGCATCGACTTCTTCCTCCTTAGGTTAACTGCGGAATGATCTTCATCAGACTTTCCTAGTGGCTTTCGCTCCTCCTACATGAAGCTCGTTACGAAACATGCTTCAACCGTTAAAGATTGGCCTCTCTCATGATTGGCGATTATACACGCTATGCCAATTTCGACCCCCCTTCGTTGAGGGTGAAACTTCTTTTGAAATGCCAGGGTGTACCCGTAGGCTCGGTCAATCAATGGCTAACTCTCGGCAAATGCCTCAATTCTAGTAAGTAATTCTTCGTCGACATCGACACCATCGCTGTCACGGATTGGGCGTTGGGCCTGGCGCCGACTTCCCGGAAGTCGGGCATTTGGCTGAGCAGAAATTGCTTTGGTCAGGTCTTGCATCCGTGACGTAAAACCGCTGCCAGAGAACCCCTCAGGCGAGATGGCAATGAAAAACTGCCCGGTCTTTGGTGGCCCACCAGCCGGCCCGGCGAAGGGGCTCGCGTCCTTGCCCAACGTGGCACCGGCCAATGCCGCAGCGAAGGTTTCGACCATCAATCCGACGCCGAACCCCTTGTACCCGCCGCTCGGCGCCATTGAGCCCTTCAACGCAACCTCAGCGTCGGTCGTCGGGTTCCCATCTGCATCGAGAGCCCAACCTTCAGGAATAGGTTTGCCAGCCCGCGCATGCATCATGATTTCGCTTTTGGCGATGACGCTTGCCGATTGATCGATGACGAAAGCTGCGCCGCTATCGCCGTCGGGTACACCAAGCGCGAAGGGATTGGTGCCGACCACCGGCGTGACCCCTCCGGCCGGTGCAATCGAGGCCGGCGCGTTGGTGAAACCCAAACCCACAAGCCCTTGTGTTGCAAGCCTTTCCACGTGATAGCCTAAGACACCGCAGTTGTAGGAATTTCTAATCGCCAAACCGGCAATCCCTGCCTCTCGTGCTAACGGGATCAATTGTTCAAATCCGGAATCAATGGCGGGATGAGCGAAGCCACTACCCGCGTCAACGACAACGGCGGAGCTAGACGGCTGCTCGACTTTGGGAACAGCGTTACCGATCACTTTTCCGCACTGAACGTGTTCACAATATACCGGCACGTAAACCAGGCCATGGCTAGCAATGCCGTCGCGCTCGGCGGCAGCAATCGCCCGTGCTAAGGATGCGGCTGATTCCGACCGCGTGCCCGAGCCTTCTAACGCCCTGCGCGCCAAGTCCTCGACTTTGGCCAAAGAAAGATTTCGCTTCGGCATACTTCCCCTCAATCTCTATCAACCAACCCGGCACCCGCGCCGTCGAGAAGTGATTGCTCGCTTGACGGTACGAGGCATCGATTGAAAAATTCCAACAATCCGGCCCATGCATCGGTATCGACGAGAACCCCCTCATAAGCGATCCGCCTCGCCTCTGTTTCTAGCGTGGCCGCATCGAAACGACGTCGACTGTCATTATAGGCAATCGTATCCGGAACAGCACTTCGAATTGACAGATTGACGGGGCCCGGCGCTTGCAATCGATCTTCATCGGTAAAGTTCAACTGTATGACCCGTTGCTCGCCCAAAATCACCTGGGCGTCCAGCCACTCGATTATACAGTTCTTCACTCGGCCGGATACCAGGGCCGCTGCGACCAGCAAAGGGTGGTCGACATTCAGTGCTCTGATGACGGTTTCACGAAACTGTGGTAGATGTCCGAAATCGGATAAAGAAGGCCCCGTAAAGACTGCCGATAATCGACCTGGTCCGGAGAGGATGACTTCAGTGCCGCACTCTGCGACCGTAAGCTGCCTCGATCCTGGCTCGCGATCCAAATGGCTCAGACAGGCTAGTGCCGCCGGCGTTGGATCAATCCCAAAACGAGCAGCCGCTTGAACAGCATACGCAAAGTCCTCCGCGATGCCGAACGGAGCGCCGACGCCAAACGCCGCGCGCGTCACGACGAACTCGATTTCACCCATGGATACGTGCCTGCGCCCGGTCGTCATCGCGTCACCTCGGGCTTTACCGGAAAGAACCAATCGTCGGAGCCTGGGCCGCCAAGATCGTCCGGCATAGGCGCGCCCTGAAACATGGTGATCCGTGTCCATAGATCCGATTTTGGATCGAATCTCGATGCACCAAAAAATGCCAGTTTGAATCTCAGTAGATCAATTGGCCGCACATCGGAGGCAATTAAACTGTCATGAATTTCGCTGTAAGGGAAATGTGCCGTTGTCTGCACCCGGCGTACAACATGGCGGAACTCGGGGTGTACTAGAAGGAATTTGGCAACACTGGATGACGGCTCCGCTCTGGCGAGTTCCATGTCCAACGCTGCGATGTCTCGCCCGAACGCCAGGGGCATTTCATACTCTTTCCCAGGTTCGGCAAAGCGATCGCTGAAACGCGGCTCCAATTTATCTTCGGAGTAATACCAGAAATACCGCTGTTCATCGGGGTCATCATAGTCGCGCACCAATCCCCAACCGTACCGCGTTGTAATCGATGCCTGCAACTCCGCTACACTCATGGACGGCTCCAGACAGGTTGAGCGATCTGAGCACATGGTTTCTGCTAAATCGTCAACTAGTTCAGCGTGCGGTTCCATGAGCAGGCTTGCTGCTAGTTCTTGCCCCTCGAGCGAATAGTTCGTCTCGGCATACAAATAGAGCATGTCCCACGGGCGTTCTTCGGATAAGAGCCCATCATCCGATAGACGTCGCTCAAAATCCTCCATCTCGTTTCGTAATGTCGACGTTCGCGCCTGCTGAATTTCGTCGTCTACGTTCCATTCATCTAGATGGCGGCGCACCCGCCTCATCAGCTTGTGGAGTTCTGAGAGCTGTTCTTCGGAAGCCAGTTTCAAGGCACGCACTCGCGCTAAGGCCGTCTCGCGGGCCAAAACCCAGGTGTTGATTAGGATCGGATGTTTAACCAGGAACGGTGCCATGCCGAGCCCAGTGGCATTGCCAATGCCCAAGAACCGTTTGACGGCTTCATCCAGCTTGGCGGCTCGGTTACCCCCTCGTGCTCGGGCGACATATTCGACTAGTTCTATAGTGAACCAGCGGATCAAATAGACGGTGAGCATCTCGACCTGAAATGCGCCGCGTGTATCCGATCGTTCGGAGATGCGTCCTCGGTCGGCGCATCCAAATTTTCCACTGCCGTAAACCGCCGTCGTGCGCATCAGATAGCCCACACGGGCAAGGAAATCGATATCCGGTTGGCGACCATCTGCCAGGCATTCCACCACATGTTCAAAGGCACGAAGGCTTTTGTTCGCCCGCGCCAACACAAGCTCTGTCGCGGAGAAGCGTCCAACTTCCTGCTTCGGCGTATTCTGAGCCAATCGCGCTAAGTCAGCGTCTGTGGGCACCCCGTCAAATAAGCTGAACGTAGCATCCCAAGCCTCAGCAATGACCCTATCCGTTCGCTGGTCTGGATCCAGGGCATGCGTGAAGGCAATCAATGAGTACGTGCGGTTTGGCGTATGTATCGCAAAGATGGAGGTGCCGTAGCCGTCTGGGTCGAGATCGAACCTCAGTCGTTCGAACCGCCATCTTTCCTTTGACATCCGACGGACCAATGCCCGCATAAAGCTCAAGCGGGTTTGATGGGACGCACCCATTCGGTCGAGCCGCATGATCTGCTCGGCTGGTCTGAGGCTAACCACTTATGCCGCCTCTTCTCCGCTAAACGAGCGCTCGAAAAAGCTTAGCCAGTTGCCGCCGCCGATCTTGGCGATATCTGTATTCGAGAACCCGACGGCACGCATTCCCGCCTGTATGCCCTCGAAATCCCGGTTATCGCGAAACCACGTTGGCTGATCGGGGAAGCCGGGTGCATCTACCGACCCTTCGCCGAAATCCGTATCGCGCGCCCAGGTTCCGTTACGCATCCAAGCGACAACAGTGTCTGGCTGATTTTGGCAAAGGTCGGACCCAAATCCGATCTGTTCCATACCCATCACCTCGGCAGTCCGCGCGATCATGGTGCAAAAACCCTCGAGCGTACACCGGCTACCTTCGTTTAAGTGATGTGGATATAGAGAAAAGCCGAGCATGCCGCCGCTTTCGGCCAAAGCCTTTAACACCGTGTCCGATTTGTTACGTAGAGCCGGATGCCATGAAGCCGGATTGGCGTGGGTGATTGCGATCGGTCGTTCGGAAATTTCGATCGCTTCCAGGGTCGAACGCTCAGCAGAGTGGCTCATATCGATGACCAATCCAACGCGGTTCATTTCGTGGATCACCTGGCGGCCCATCCGGGTAATTCCCGGATCATCGGCTTCGTAGCAACCCGTCGCCAATAGGCTTTGATTATTGTAGCTGAGCTGCATAAACCGCGCACCCAGCTGATGGCATACTTCGACTAAGCCAATATCATCTTCAATAGGCGAGCAATTCTGAAACCCGAACACGATAGCTGTTTTGCCCTCAGCGTGCGCCCGACGTACGTCGTCCGCTGAACGGCCTGGGATAATAAGATCTGAATATCTCTCGAAGCGGCGGTTCCAAGCGACGACATTTTCAACGGTCTCGCGAAAATCCTCATGATAACAGATGGTGACGTGAACGGCTGCGACCTTACCCTCGTTCATCTGCCGGAAAACATTCTCCGACCAGTTGCTGTATTGAAGGCAATCAATAATGAGAGGTTGTTTCGTCATGGTCCGAGCGGTTCTCAAAACATTCAGATTTGGCTGGCCTAATGGCGGATATCATTATCTCGTGGATTTTCGAACCATCGCATACCTCCCGAAGCGACAAGGTCCCGAGCCATCGCAGAAGTGCGAGTGTTTGAAATCAATTGGAATAAATTTCAACTTAACTTAGTTTAGTTGAAATTTTATGGATTTAAAACCGTCCCAAATGCGCGTTCTTATTGCTGTTGTCGAGGAGACATCGTTGACGGCTAAAGACGAGTGGAAAATAGAGTTATTTGACGACGAATAGCGGTTGTATGGGGCTTCAAGGCGACTTGTTCTCCGCACACTCTACACCTTCTCAACAATAAGGTAACAATGGACATAATCCATGGCGTGGCCGGCTGAATTTTCGCGAACGCAGGTCTCGTAGGCATCGTAATAGTGGTCAAGAATTTCTTGGCGCTCTTCCCCGGGCCGCGCTGACGATAACCCCGCGGCAAAGGTGGTTTCCGACCAAGATCGCAGTGTCGGAATGTACTCTCTCGCGAACCTTGCGGGGTCACCGTGTTCGCGAAAATCCACTTCATAGGGACATTCGACGACACGGGTCTCCATATGTTTCAACCTCAATCCCGCCTGATAGACCGGATTGGCGGGATTCTTAAATGGCGCGGTGAATTGTTCGACCGTTCGATAGGATTGGGGGAAATTAGTATTTAGGTACTCTTCGGATGTAATCACGCCATCATCTCGGAACGCGGACCATATCTCATTGAAGGTGTCGAACATATCAATACCGCCGGTCGAACCGAGGTAACGGCCTTCCTCATCAATGCCGAAATTGAATAATGCCAGTTTTCCGCCAACCGCGAGATCAACAGCCCGATTGCTGAGCATGCTCTCCCAATCGATCCGTCCCTGGTCGATGTAAGCGTCACGTTCGGCGCCTTCAGCGCCGACCATATGAACGTGATTCGAAATCGTGCAGGGTTTCTCGCTGATATAATGGGAAGCCGTCGCTGAAAACCCAAAGTTCAATGTGCCGGCCGGAAACATGGGTTGGTGAAAAGATGTCGCCGTAGCAAAGACGAACAGGTTATCGATGTCACCGAGATATGTGTCGGCCTCCGTCTCACCATGAATGTTCCGGAAAACCTGGCTGAAATCATTACGTGGTAAGTCCGTGTAAACCATCTGGATGGGCCGCGATGGCGCCCGGTGGCGAACTTCGCGGAGAACCGTTCCGATCATGTTGATGGAAGTGCCGCCATCCGCGCAGCCCGCATCAGCCATAGTGAACGGCGTTACTGTATCGGGAATATCCATGCCCGCCAGGGCGTCCAGGATCATCGGTGTCCCGCCATCAATCACGTCCTTTGCGCCAATCGTGGCCTTGGAATAGTAGCCACCCCCCTTCATTGAGATGTGGCGGGTCGAAGCTTTGATATCGCTCATATTCATATCCTCGATTGACACGGGCCTTAATGCTCACACCATCATAAGCACAGTTCTCTCTTGGGAAATCCAAAAGGGGGCGTTCTTGCGCGGATATAGGTTCTGTTTAGGGAGAAGTTACTCATTGGCAGCAAACAATAACGCCCGCATATGGGCTAGGAATTCAGCTAGTGGCTTATATAGCGAAGGTCGATTTTTAGAAGATCCCCTCTGGGCATTTGCTGACACAACTGCCCCGGCCGAAGCCCTTCTGCTCTGGGGAGCGAATGGACCTTCTGAAACCAAATGTAAGCAGCGAACTCAGGAGAAGTCGGAATTTCAGTTCGTCGAGTTTTTCTGCGAGTAACCAGAAGCGGAAATTCAGATTTCGGCCATGAACCCGCTAATTGGAATCTGAAAGCGTGTCGACTAGGCTGCCATCCGGCTTCGGCGAAAATTTACGCCCATACGGCAAAGAATATCGAATGCCTTTCGGGTTGCGTTGAGGTTCGCAACGCCTTTACCGGCAATGTCGAAAGCGGTACCGTGCGCCGGTGTCGCCACGGGAACTGGAAGGCCCGCGGCGATGGTGACGCCCCGGTCGAACCCCATCATCTTCATCGCGATCTGTCCTTGGTCGTGATACATGGTGACCACGGCATCGAGCTTGCCGTCGCGGCCGCGCAGAAACACCGTGTCCGACGGCCACGGCCCATCGACATCGATCTGCAAGCCTCGCGCCTTTTCGATGGCAGGCGCCAGAATATCGATCTCTTCGGTACCAAAGTTCCCATCATCACCCGCATGCGGGTTCAAGGCGGCGACACCAATCCTCGGGCGCGTGGTGCCGGCGGAAATCAGTGTGTCATTCGCAAGCTTGATTGCATTGACGACACCATCGGTATCGATAGCGTCGGCAACATTGCGAAGCGCAATATGGCTGGTCACTCGGGTTGTGATCAGCTCATCGAGCATGTTGATTTCTGAGTGATATCCAGAAAAGTTGAGATAACGCGCGATATAACGATGTTCGTCTTCTTCCTCCATTCCCGCGAGGTGCAATGAAGCCTTATTGAAAGGGCCAAATAGCACGGCGTCAGCGCCATCGCTGGCGGTGAGATCCAAGGCACGGTCCAGGTTGCGGAGACTGGCCGTGCCGCCTGCTTCGCTAATTTCAGCGACCCGAACGTTCTTCTCATCGATCGTGCTCATGGAGAGCAAAGGATAAGCGTCATGATCGCCCCAATGGGGTTGGTCATTTTCATCCAGTTCTCTAATCGCCCATTCCGTCTTCGCCTGACCCATCCCCATTTCAAAGACATGTCGGTCACCGACAAGAATGATGTCCGCCTTTTCCTTGATATCGGGCTCGGCGAGAAGCTTTCCGATCAACTCTGGCCCGATCCCTGCAGGTTCCCCATGGATGACGGCGATACGTGGCTTCATTGTGTGCTCCAAGAATAAAGAAAATTGTGATTACTGGGCAGATGGAACGCTGGCCGCCTTCGCCTCCGCGACAAGATACTCTCGGCCACGCAGCATGTCGTCCATGCTGCCAAAACCATTGGTGTAGTGGCCTTGGTAGCCCATGCTTTCAATACGCGCGAAGACAGCGCGGAAATCGATGCTGCCTTCGCCCGGGTACATGTGGTGTTCCTTATCGCCTAAATTGTCGGCAACGCGAACCTCCCGCATTCGTTCGATGCCGAATGTGTCCAGAAATCCGTCGATCCCCTCAGGAACCAAAGTCGCGTGGTTGATGGTGAAGGTCCAATGCAGGTTCGGCGAAGTGAGGTTGTCGAAGAAGTAGCGGCATTCATCAATCGTATGTCCAAGATAGTTGACTTCCGCGTCGATAGGTTCACGGTTCATGTTTTCCAACAAGAGATGAACGCCTTTCTCTTCAGCGTACTCCGACGCTCGCTGCAAGCGTTCCATCCCGGCCTGTTTGCGTTGTTCATAATCAGCCGTGAAATGGAAGCCTGCGTGAACGACGACCCATTCCGCGTCGAGACGCGTCGCCATATCGATGTAAGCATGAATATATTGATCCGCAGCCTGGCGGAAGTAGTTGCTGTACTCAGCCATATTAACACCTGACAGCGTGTGTAGGCCAAGATGAATGCCGTGGTCCTTGCAGAGCTGCTTGACGTCCTCACATCGGACATCATCGAATGTTTCCATAGCGTTTTCGCCGCTATCTAATTGAATGTCGATGAAGTACACCTCGTTTTTCACAGCCCATCGCAACCCATCTTCCAGTTTGGCCCGTCGCCCGATATCGACGCCGATGCGGTTTCTCAAGTCTGATGCCATTCAAATGTCCTCCCATTCTCCAAACCTGCGTTTGGGTGGTCCTGCCATGCGATTTGGCATACAATTTTGCGATCGGTCAATAGGACGAGACAAATGAGAAGAATGCCGACATCAAAAGATCATGGCGCTGCGCCGGTAAAGGTATCGGATGGGAACAGCTTGTTACATTCACTAGAGAGTTTGGGCGCTCCAACATCAGGGAATGTCGCGAGCCTTCCGCTTGCAAGTCAGGTCGCTTCGACCCTTCGGGATATGATCGTACAGGATGAGTTGAAACCGGGGACCCGAATTCGGGAACGTCAGTTGTCGGAGCGCCTAAACGTATCCCGCACCCCGTTGCGCGAGGCCATTCGGATCTTGGTCAGCGAAAAATTGGTCGAAAGCTTGCCAAACAGAGGCGCGGTTGTTGCGGACCCAAATCCAACCCAAGTGCGCCAAATGCTTGAGGTTCTTGGGGGAATGGAGGCTTTGGGGGGGCGCATTGCGACACAGGTTGCCTCGGATGACGAGATTGCCGAAATCAGGGCCCTTCATCATGAGATGCTTGCCGCCTTCCATAGGAAGGACAGACTAACCTATTTCAAGCTCAATCAAAGCATCCATAAGGGGATCATTGCCGCAAGTGGAAACCAGGTTCTGGTTGAAACCCATGCTCAGCATAACGCGCGGCTTTTTCGTATCCGATACATTTCGAACCAGCGGAACGACCGTTGGCCTGAAGCCGTCGCACAACACGACAAAATCATAAGTGCCTTGGAGTCCCGGGATGGCGAACTCCTTGCCGATCTTCTCTCCCAGCATCTCGGCCAGACTTGGGCCAAAGCGAGGGTCTTGGAATAATCGCGCGAATTCAATTGGTATACCATTTTTCCATTGACCCCTGTACTTGAGTCAATCACTCTTCTTGAGGAATTTCGGGATCAGCCGGCGAGATGATCGGTCAGTCCTGACACGTTCACAAGGGAGGAAATGCTATGACTATTCTTATGACGCGCAAAGGCGTCTATTCGCTGACGGCGTTCGCTGCTGGGCTCGGCCTTGTGGCATTGGCCAGCACCTCAGTGGTTGCCGCGGACAAGCCGGCCATTGAAGTGATAACGCACGCCGGAGCCGGCGGGGGTACGGATGTTAACTCGCGCATGATGATGATGCGTAGCCGCCGAGTTCTCAAACAGGACATGGTTGTCGTCAACAAACGCGGCGGCGGCGGCGCGCTGGCCATGAATTACTTCATGACACGGCCGGCTGACGGTAACACGATTATGACCTTCACGGTCGGTCACGCAATCACCATGGGCAAAGGCAAGACCAAGCTTAAGGTCGAAGACATGGCCCCCATCGCGCGTGGAACCAATGATCCTCAGATCCTGATGGTCAACTGTAAGAAGAGCCCCTACAAGACACCGGAAGAGTTTATTGCCGGCATGAAAAAGGGCGACAAGATTAAGTTTGGTGGCACGCAGACCGGGACCATCGACCACATTACTGTGTACCTCTGGGCCAAACGCCTTGGTGTTCCGATGCCGACCTATATTCCGTTTAAGGGTGGTGGGGAATTAGCGACCCAACTCGTGGCTGGTGCAGTTGACGTTGGTACGCTCAACCTGTCCGAAGCAGCCGCACCTGTTGAAGCCGGAGACATTTGCCCGTTGGTGATCTTGGCCGAGCAAGGTATGGCACCGATCCCGAAGGCGAAGACAGCGAAGTCCATGGGCATTGATCTGGTTCTATCGACGACCCGTGGCTTTGTTACTCATGCGGGTGTTGATTCGAAACGCCGGGCTAGTCTCGAGGCCGGGCTGAGAAAGGCGATGAAACATTCACTTTATCAAGCCTATCTCAAGAATTCTGGTCTTGATAAAACCTCGCCGCAGGGCTCGGAAGCCTGGGGCAAACAGATCAAATCCATGGTCGGTGAGTTTGGGCCGGCTCTAAAAGAAATGGGCTTGGTCAAATAGACCTCTCCTCATAAGAGAAATTGCGGTGCTCCCCTTAGGGGAGCACCGTGTGTTTTTGTCATGCGTTATATGGTCGTCCCAGGCATTATCGCCACCTTCTCTGTCGCCATTATTATAGTGGCTCTGCAGCTTGATGAATCTCCTGCGATGATCGTCGGGGACAGTATGCAGCCCCGAGTGTTTCCCATCCTTTTGATGGTTATAAATCTGGGCTTGGCCTTTTTACTCTTCCTTCAATACCGTCGGGAAAATCCAAAACCGTTGGCCTGGGAGGGTTTGCAAACTTCGGGATCGGTGGCGCTGTTTGCGCTCTTCTATCCGCTGACTGTCTACATCGACATGATGATCGCCATCGCCATTATCATGTTTGCTATGTGTTATTTGTGGGGCGAACGGCGTCTCTATGTGGCTGGCGCGATTGCTCTCGCCACACCAACGGCGATCTTTTTCTTGTTTGATCTTGTGCTTCGGGTTCGATTTCCACGTGGCATTTTCACAAATTGGTATTACGGGTAGGACAGGATCATGGTTGACGCGCTGCTGGCCATGAGTTCGGTTATTTTCGACCCGGAACTTATCGGATTGATCCTGATTACGACAATCATGGGCGTTATCATCGGCGTGTTGCCGGGTCTGGGGGCGACGACGGGGGCTGCTCTTTTACTCCCGTTTACACTTACGATGGAGCCGGTCCACGCTATCGCGGTATTAGCCACGATTTACGTATCCGCAACCTTTGCCGGCTCGATCACTGCGATCCTCATCAATACACCCGGTACGGCTGCTGCCGCAGCGACCACGTTCGATGGCTATCCGTTGGCACAGCGGGGCGAAGCCGGCCGTGCGTTGGGTATCGCCGTGGTGTCGAGCACCATCGGTGGCATCTTCTCAGTCATCGTGCTTTGTATCGCCGCGCCGCTGCTGGCCCGGGTCGCTTACGAATTTCGTCCGCCTGAGTATTTTGCCCTGGCCCTCTTTGGGCTTTCTATGCTGGCGTCGATCAGTGCCGGCGGCACGATCCGCAACCTGATTGGCGGCGTCTTTGGGGTTTGGCTGGCGACCATCGGCGCCGAAAAGACCACGGGCGTCGAGCGGTTCATGTTTGGCACTTATGAGCTATACGAAGGCCTTTCCTTCGTGCCGGTGTTCATCGGCTTGTTCGCAATGTCCGAGCTTCTTGTGCAATCGAGACGTCTAAATCAGGTCATTGATACGATCACCATGAAGGCGGTTAAGCTTCCGACTAAGGAAGACTACATGCGGATTTGGAAAACTGTTCTCCGATCATGTGGTATCGGTACCTTTATAGGCGTCCTGCCAGCGGAGGGTGCGACTGTGGCCTCGATGATTGGATACTCTGAAGCTCGGCGCTGGTCGAAGAACAAGGACGAGTTCGGCAAGGGTGCCATCGAAGGCATCGCCGGCGCTGAATCCGCTAACAACGCGGCCACAGGCGGGGCCATGGTGCCGACGATGGTTCTAGGTATTCCCGGGAGTGGCACCACGGCTGTCATCCTCGTTGGCTTGCTTGTGCATGGACTACGTCCTGGGCCCTATCTATTCACCGAACAGGTCGACAAAGTCTACCAAATCTTTGGCGCCATGCTATTGGCCAACGTCATGTTCATGGCCTTGGGGCTGTACGCGGCGAAACTGTTCGCCCGAATTTCTCTGATCCCGCTTCCTATACTCTGGCCCATCGTGTTTGCCTTAGCCGTCATCGGTGCCTACGCGTTGAGCTCTTCATTGCTCGATGTATGGATTGCTCTGATCTTTGGTGTAATCGGCTTCCTCGCGCGCAGGCATGGATTTGCGGTGGCGCCTATCGCAGTCGGTTTGATCCTGGGTGAAATGGTCGAGACGAATTTTCAGAATTCGCTGAAAATGTTCGACGGCGATTGGTGGATCATTCTGACCCAACCGCTCGCCGCTATGTTCCTGTTCTTTGCTTTCCTCGGGCTGTTCGGTTCTTCGATCTTGAAGTGGATTTCGAAGCGTCGGAAACAATCTTTGTAGCGCAGGTATGAAGCTCGTATTCGTCCTCTTCGATAGTCTAAATCGTCGGGCTCTTTCCTCCTATGGCGGCAGCCTTTCGACCCCCAACTTCGAACGCTTGGCGGAGAAATCGATTGTTTTCGATAGCCATTACGTCGGCTCTTTACCGTGTATGCCGGCGCGCCGCGACTTCCACACTGGCCGATTGAATTTTCTGCATAGAAGCTGGGGACCATTGGAGCCTTTCGATGAGAGCTTTCCGGCCCGCCTTAGAGGCCGTGGTGTCTACTCTCACCTGGTTTCCGACCACTACCATTACTTCGAAGATGGCGGGGCCACCTTCCACACCCGCTACACGACATGGGATTTCATCCGCGGTCAGGAATCAGATCCATGGACGGCAATGGTCAAACCCACGCTGGATCGGTTCCGTGAGCTATATCATGGGGAGCAGTTCGAAAATTCGCGGAATGGCCATCGCCTACAGGGTATGATCAATCGAACGGCCATTGTTGAGGAAGCGGATTTCCCCTGTGTGCAATGCTTCGATTCGGCACTTCGGTTCTTGGATGCCAACAGTGCTGAAGACAGTTGGTTGCTCCACCTGGAGGCCTTTGATCCCCATGAACCGTTTGTTGCGCCGCGACGCTTCCGTGAGAAGTTGGCGACCGACTATGAAGGCCCGATCCTTGACTGGCCGCGCTATCGTCCAGTTGAGGAAGACGAGGCGGAGGTTGCTGAACTGCAGGCGAATTATGCCGCCTTGGTAAGCCTGTGCGACGACCAACTGGGTCGATTGTTGGACGCCTTTGATACGCGGAACCTATGGGATGATACGGCTATTATCATGACAACGGACCACGGCTTTATGCTTTCCGAACACGACTGGTGGGCGAAAAACCGGATGCCGTGCTACAATGAAATCTCCAACGTCCCCTTTTTCCTCTACCATCCTGATCTGAAAAGTCGCGCCGGAAACCGGGTCACAGGGCTTTCTCAGGCGATTGACGTGATGCCAACGATCCTGGACATGTTTGGTGTCTTACCATCGTCCGCGACCCAGGGAACATCACTGATGCCACTGGCCAGCGGCCAGGCTGATCACGTCCGTGATATTGCCCTATACGGGATCTTCGCCGGGGCGATCAACGCTACCGACGGCCGATACACTTACTTTCGCTATCCTGAGAACATGGAAACCCATGATCTTTACGAATACACGTTGATGCCCATGCATAACCGAAGCCTGTTTGAGGCCCGAGAGCTTCGCCAGGCGACACTGTATGGTGGGTTTGATTTTACAGACGGCGTTCCGTTGCTGAAGGTTCCAGCCCTTGCTGATGCCAAGCGGTCTCCACGCCAGGGTGGTTTTGCAGACACTGAAACGGTGCTCTACGATCTGCTGAGTGATCCTGGCCAGGAAAACCCAATTCAATTGCCGGAAATCGAAGCCCGTTTGTGCCGATTGATTGCCCGAGAGATGATAGCGCATGATGCGCCTGCTGAATTGTTTCAACGGTTTGCACTAAGCGGTGACGGTTAGATTCTGCAGGAGCCCTCAAATCCCTATATGGGTGATGTCATCGTCGCCGCCTTGCCGCGCAACATGGGCTCTCCCTTGATCCGCTCCATCATCGACATGGCGAAAAGCGTCAGCACTTTTCGCGCGAACGATCCCGCAGTGGCATAATGTCAGCTCCCACTTCTCAACCGAGGCCTTTTGGATATATTGTGAGCTGGTGAATATGGTAAGTAATAAAACAGTTCAGGCGTTCGTCGACAGCCTGCTTTCGGTGATCGAAGCGGTTCCTGGCGCCTTCTGCAGTAGTGACATTGAACCGCTGCTCTCGGGTCTAAGATGCGAGAACATAGAAACGGGCGTGGGAGCTAACCACGACATCCCCGCTCTGGATTATCTTCCTTTCGCGATCCGCAACGCTCAATCGGGCCCATCCGAGATCCGCGCGTTGGCCAATTGCTTACAGGAGATCGCTGGCGAGCTCCATTGGTACCAGCGCCAGGAATCAGCCCTGCCGGATTTCATGCGCGGTCACGCTAATGCATCCATTATTGGTCCGAACGGACTCGAGCAGCGATCTGATATCGTTGTCGGCGTCTCGCTTCTTGCACCTGAAATCGAGTACCTCGACCATAATCATCCGCCGGAAGAACTCTATGTGGTGATGAGTGATGGGGATTGGCGTCAGAACAAAAATCCATGGCACGCTCCAGGCCTAGGCGGGTTGGTATGCAATCCTGCAAACATCACCCACAGCATGCGCTCGGGCCCAAAACCACTCCTCGCCATCTGGTGCCTGTGGACGCAAATGGAGAACGGTACGGGTCATTAGCCAACCAACTTGGTGGAATGCCGTGCCGATGAAATCGCTAGGAAAAGACCCGGATCATTGGCCCTGCTTTGGTGTGCCCTGGTCACTTACGGTTCGCAAATCGCGGTTACGTGCGCGTGGCGGATTTGATCAACGCCTTCGTCGCCCTCGCTCAAGGTGTCAGTAGCCGTTCAGGTGATCTGGTGAAAACTGTGGGTCGTAATAAATATATGCGTCGCTCTATCCTTATTCTACCAGTCGTCATGCTGAGTGTTTCCTGTTCTTTCCTCGGCATTCGATCTGGCTTGAAACATCCCAACTATGAGGTGTTAGAGGTACTTTCCAAAGACCTTGAAATACGGCGATATGGCTCTCGACTTGCAATCGAGACGACAGTAAAGGGCGGAGATAGCACAAACGCGAGGCGGCGAGCCTTTCGCCGCCTCTTCAACTACATTAGCGGGGCTAATGAGCCCAGTAGTAAGATCGCCATGACGGCACCCGTGGAAACAGCGGCGGGTGCCGGCGAGACTGGTGCCAAGATCGCCATGACGGCGCCGGTGGAAACGGCAGCTTCCAACGACCACACACTCATGCGATTTTTCTTGCCGACGGAACTGAGCACTGAAACGATACCCAGTCCCACAGACCCGCAAGTCAGCGTCGTTACAGTGCCAGAGCAGACCGTGGCAGTACGGAGTTTTACTGGGCGTGTAAGTGAACGTGATTTGGCGACGCAAAAAAATCGACTAACTGCAGACCTCGCTTCCACTCACTGGGAGGCTCAGGGTGCTGTGACAGCCTATTTTTACGATCCCCCCTGGACGTTGCCATTTCTACGCCGAAACGAGGTGGTAGTTGTCGTCCACGGCGGGAAAGAGTAGAGCCCAACCTTTTTTATTGTGGTCAAAGGTAGGCATCGGCACGGGTTCGAAACACGCTCACTTCGGTGTGGTGAGGGGATTAGATTTCGCTGAACGTCTACTATTACCGGGACCTGTCGCAAGCTGGACGCTGCTTACTGTCCGCGAATAGCCAATAGAAGAAACGCCTTTCTGTTTGATCCCAAATACTCGGTTCCATAGATTGCCACTTAAGACGGAGGGTTTATGGTTGGGCTTGGCAACTCAGAATGAGAGACATGAGATGACCTCGGTTGATTTCCAGCCTGGGGGCTACCGATTTGTACCAGGAGTCTTTCAGTACTCCGCTGGGGTCGTGGCGATGGCCGGGTATAGCATGCGCCGAACCCAATTCCGGCGTCCGGTGTCTCTAGACGAGGGGTTCGCGCGGGTCGAGGCCATTATAAAGGCGGCGGGACGGCCGCTTTCTGCATTCTGCGCTTGCGAGCTGCGATCACCTGGCCAGTTCTCCGAGGATGGTTTCCAGCGTTTTAACGAGCGCTATGTGGACACTTTATCACGTTGGGGGATCTTTGATGGATCGACCAATCCAGTGGCGCGAAGCAATGTTTGCCCCGAGATAGGCGGCCCATTGGAGCCGTCGTTCCACGCCTTCACCTTTACCGTTGCACGCGACGAACCGCGCCCGTCCTTCGTGGTTGCCGGTAGTGGCGAATGTCCTGAGGGCCTTGGCAATTATCGCGATAACATCGTGCGGCTTGGTGAACTAAGCCATGAGGCGCTTCTCGAAAAGGCGATTTTCGTTCTGAGCGAGATGGAGCGCCGCCTTGAAGTTCTTGGTGCCGGCTGGGCGGACGTGACGGCGACGCAGGTCTATACCGTGCACGATATCTATCCATTTCTAGCCAGCGAGATCGTTACCCGAGGCGCCGCCCCGGCTGGCGTCACCTGGCATTTTGACCGCCCGCCAGTCGTCGATCTAGAGTACGAAATGGATTGCCGCGGCTTGCTTGAGGAGTTGGTCATCTGACCATTCGTCTAAAGATTGCGGTCGGCGCCTACGACCGTACCCTGCCGCTGATGGCAGGATTGGTTGGCATTGATAATGTTGCCGCCGAATACGTGACAGCGCCGCTGGAGGAGATCTTTGCCCGGGCGTTCGATGACCACGCCTATGACATTACCGAACTGTCTTTTAGCAACTACTTGTTCTTAACGTCGACCGGTAATTGTCCCTATATCGGTTTGCCGGTGTTCCCTTCGCGGTCGTTCCGACACTCGGCAATCTTCATAAGAACAGACCGAAATATCCGGGGGCCCCGTGACTTGGTTGGCCGCACAGTCGGTGTCCGTGAATTCTCTATGACTGCGGCGTTAGTAGCACGGGGCGTTTTGGAAGATGATTTTGGAGTTCGCGCCGCCGACGTGCGGTGGCGTTACGGCCCGGCCGACGCGGGAGACAGCCATCCGATCGTGCGAATGAAGCCGCACGACATCGAACTGGAGCCGCTTGCCGACGGTTCAAACCTGTCGGACGCATTACGAGATGGCGAAATAGACGCGCTGGTGGCGTATAAACCGCCGCCGGCGTTCTTAGAAGGCGCTCCAAACGTTGACCGCCTATTCGTTGACTACGAAACAATCGAGGCCGACTATGCGCGCCGCACCGGCATCTTTCCAATCATGCATCTGCTTGGCATCCAACGGGAGATAGCAGAGCGAGACCCTGATCTTTGCCTGCGCGTGTGTGATGCGTTTGAGGCTTCTCGGCGCTATGCGGTCGAGCGTACCTGCGAGAGCCAGGCCCCGTTCACCAGTCTGCCCTGGGCGCCAAACGAGGCCGAACGATCACGGCAAGTTCTGGGAGATAATTATTGGACCTATGGGGTAAACGCTAACCGGCCAGCGCTTGAGTCGCTGTGCCAATATTCATTTACTCAGGGCATTTCCGCCCGGCCGGTTACGGTCGATGAATTGTTTGCCGCAGCGACAATGGGGTGGGCGCCAAGCTGAAGGTGTTTAACGATCCTGTTGCAACACGTCTTTGGAACACTGGTGGAAGAATGAGGGCTACTCACCGCTAATCTCTCAGCCTTTAGAATCATGTAGTCATAGACCATCTGCGGATCGCAAAGCTACCTCGCGTGGAGAAAACGCCCCCAGCTTTGGATCAGACGCCGTAAGACGGACTTCCATTGGATAACCAAGAGGTGTAGCCGAATTTGCGAGTTTGGTTAGTGACGAGGATGACTCCTCGGCCTCGTCGCTATGGGGGCTACAATCGACGGAAGAGACGTTCCTACTCGCGGTTAACGTCTTACCGGCGCGAAGTTGATGAAAGGCGGTGGGTGAAACTTGGTTCATTGATCGTGGTCCAAAACTGTAACTAAAGAAGGGTGTACGATTTGCAACGCAATCTAGTTTATGCATGTCGCGCGCATCAGGAATGATCTTTTTGCAAGGTTACCTCAGTCCTTTGTCTGAATGGCCGGGTAACAACATTGAGGGGCCACGTACGACGCTTAAATTCGAACTCTCCTTCTCTCGAAGGAGGGTTAGAGAATTAGCATCAGAGTGACTGCTAAGGCGACAGAAGCGGGTGAAGTTTGGTTGCTGAGCCTTGGGTAGGGGATAGCCAATGGTTGCTAACGAGACCATTAGGTGTGGTGGCAACTTCAATAACGGCACGCCGTCAGGCGCCCAGTTTGGGATTCATGCAGTGGTCACTACAAGGAGGGGAAAAATTGGGGAACTGACCACCAGACAAGGCCCTCTAACCACCAACGACAAGGGGTTTAGTCTCAGCACCAGATCAGTTGGATCCGTGGTTAACAGGGAGGCTAGGAAGTTCCCGAGGTTTTGATGTCAGACATGCTTATAACCTTGGATTTCAAAGAGACAATGCCATGGTCTTTTTCATGCAATTCAGCATGCTCGAAAACTCGGTCAAATATTTCTGTCTGATCAGTTTCATCTACAATCACTGTAAGAGTGGCAGCCTCTCCGTATTCACCAAACTGCTTTTCATCGAAGAGATCGTTGCTTCTGCCTGCTTCAAGGAAGACGAACAGCACTTTGTCATCTTCTTTGAGCAAATCATAGATTTTCTGTCCCGCACTCAAGGACGTCATGGAGCCGATTTCAACCAACATGATTGACGTTACTCGTTTGCTGAGCGGCAGAGTCCACGATGTTCTCTGGTATGTATGTGGCGACGTGCTCTAAATCCGACATATACATAATTCCCTTGCCGGGTGTATCAAGATCACCTGCCAAATACATGGCCTCGAATACTCGGCTCGCCTGCTCTTTTGACGCGACGATACGAACAACCTCTTTTTGCTCATCTATCGTGACGCCTATGAGCCCCATTCTATCCCGCACCCCTGTGCCACGTGCATAGCTGACGGTGGCTCCTTGAGCCCCACAGTTTTTTGCTGCTTCCAGGACCTCTTCTGCCAAGCCGTTTTGCAGAACGCAGGTAATTAATTTCACATCTGTCAAATAGACAATATGGCGATCACTCATTTTCTAACCCCGCCGAATCAGTGGTGGTTGTTCTCGACGCATGAACCCGCCTGAACTGAATAAATATACCCATGCTTAGTACTGCAATAATTGGGCATATACTGGCCAAAGATAATATTCCAAATCCCTCAACTGCCGATACTGCGTTACCTAACCCAAGCCCCATCGCTAAAACTAACGGAACCGTCACAGGGCCCGTGGTAACGCCCGCGCTATCCCAGCCGACATTTACGAATTCCTCGGATGAGAAAAATGTTAGTATTACTCCGATCGCGTACAGAGGAATTAAAACGGAAGCAAGGTCGAAACCAATAATTAGCTTTGCTATTCCTAGCGCGATCCCAACCGAGACACCGCCCGCCACACTGTACATCAGCATAGACTTTTTAAAGGCGCCGTTGGTTAGTTTTTGAACGGTTAAACCAAGGGCATTTAGCGCAGGCTCAGCAAGTGTAGCCCCAAAACCCATCAAGAACGCAAAACCGATGACAATCACCAGCCCTACATACTCGGAGAAAATTGGAGAAACCGGACTGATAGGCAACTCCATAAATGCGGCAGGTAGGACGCTCCCTGTTTGGCTTCCAATTGCACCTAAGCCATACGTTAAACCTACATTGAAAATACACATCCCCAGAATGGAAAGAACAAGTCCGTAAACTGTTACCATACGGTTCGGCAGACTTGACTTGAGTACTATGAAAAGAACGAACATTAAAAACAGCACCAGGGGTAAAATTGCTCTTACCCCAAGCACAATTTCGCTTAATGGCGTTTTATCCCAAATAGTTGGTTCAACCGCAATGACTGAACTTTTGGCCTGAGACGCGGCTATAATTTGTTCTGGTGAAATCTGAAATGACACAAAGATTGCGAGGGCTAAAACTGCGAGAATCGGAAACAGCGACGCCATCGTAACAACGCCAAATCCGGAGAGAGAACTGTTACCTTTTCCTGCAGCATTTGCGATTCCAATCCCGAGAGATAGAACCAGGGGCACTGTCACGGGTCCCGTGGTTACGGCTCCGCAGTCCCATGCTAGACCAAGAACGCTTCTTAAATCGGGATCCATCCAGCAATAAGCAGTTAAAATCACCACAGGAACGAGCGCGCAATAGATCATAGGCTTTAATGACCAGCCTCTTACAAAGCGAACCGTGCCGAGAATCGCCGCTATACCGACACCGGCCCCAACAATTAGTACAAGAGGAAGGGTCCAGTTATTCAATATTTCGAATAGGTACGGCGCTTTCGCGACGTCAATAGATGATCCGAATGCCTGAAGGGCTCCGATGGCGGGTTCCGCGAAAGTCACGCCCACCCCAAGGATGCCAATAATGATCAGAACAACAAACATGCTGGCTTTTTTGGGTAAATTGTCGCCGATGATTGTGCCGAATGGCATTAGGCCAACGTTTAGGCCCTCCATGAACACGGCTAAGCCAACTATAACGGCTACCAGCCCCACAAACAGACTGAACGCATCCTGTATGGGATAGTTCAAAACTAAGAGCTGAAATATCATAAGGTAAGCGGCAAGAGGAACCACTGCTTTTAATTGTTCAGTGATACGGACGCCGACGTAAGGCCCCAAAAGCGCGGCCGCTCTAGAGGGGGTAATTTGTATAGGTGCGGGCCTAAGGGATTTTTCTCCAGAGGGATCTGGCTTCGGTGTAAGTAAATTGTAACTGAGTTCAGTGTGACGAATTTTGTGCTTCGCGACGAACTCACCGTAACGCATGTTAAACTCGCTTTATGAATATAATTAAAACATTAGGCCTTATCTAAAGCTACGACTACTTGTATTTCTTGGCAACAACTATCTACACCAGTTGAGCCAATCCCAAGAACCCTGATTTGGCGAGAGACCATCTGCGACAGACTGGACGTCTGCGCCCGTGGGACACGCTGAGGGGCGGGGGGGGGGGCCGTAACCGGGGCCATTTAGCACAACATAGGGCCTAAACGTTAGGCCGTGCCTTCGGCTAGGACTGGCATAATAGTTGGTTCAGGCCCGGTTG
>CAZNWX010000003.1:0-26178 GCA_964576415.1 uncultured Magnetovibrio sp.
CCTTCCCCTTCTTTACTTTACCCTTCCTCCTTTGCTTCCAGAACATCATTTCTTAGGAGATTACAGCGCTAGCGCTGCGCCTGACATGCTGTTAGCGGCCATTGCCCGTGAGACTACGTCGGTCCGCTTAGGCTTCGCCATCCTGCCCTTGCCTATACATGATCCAGTTCGTATCGCCGAGAGGTTGGCAACCTTGGACGTTTTGTCTGGCGGCCGGGTGATGTGGGGCGTTGGTCGCGGGGTGACCAAAACGGAACTTGATGGTTTTGGTGTGGACCCGTCCAACACCCGAGAGCAGTTCGGTGCCCGCCTGGCCGAATTGCGCCGGTATCTGGATACCGGCGTGTTGGAACGTGGTGGGCAGCGTTTTGACCTCAATCCAGCGCCGTCGCCGCGCCTTCGCGAAGGTTGGATGGCCGCTGTCAGTCCAGAAAGTTTCGATCTGGCCGCCCAATTGGGGTTAGGTGTTTTGACCGGTCCGTTCAAGCCCTGGCCCATGATCAACGCGGACTTAAAGCGCTATCGGGCCGCCTATCCCAGTGGCCCCTCATCTTTCACCATGGCCGCGTATTGCGGTTCAGATCACGAGCAGTCTCGCCGCCGCGCGGGGCCTGGCATCCTGTGGGCCTATCGGCGCATCCTGGATGTCACCCGCACGATGATGGTTCAGCAGGTGGCAGGGTATGAACATTATCGCAAGTTGGGTTGGCTCACGCCGCTCTTGGAAGGCGTGCTGAGCCTCGGCGTCCTCGAAACCCTTGGTTTGGCCTGTGTCGGCGATCGCGACCACGTGGCAAAACGGCTGCGAGCCTTGAACAATTCAGGTGTCGATCGGATATCTCTGGTCCTAGGGGGGGGCGATCTGGGCGTATCTGAAGCGATCAGATCCCTGGAATTAATAATGTGTGACGTGATGCCGAAGGTCCTGTCAGCGGACGTGTCGATAGCGCCGGTGGAGGTGACTGGATGAACGCTGCCCTGGACCGCATCGCCAAACACGGACGGCATTACAAAGATCCCATTGCCTCCATTAACTGGCAGGTGGCGGAGGCCCATTGGCCCTGGCTCCCAAAAGGTCTGCTATTGGGTCCTGACGTTCAGGCGGAGATGGAAGACGATCAATTCATCGCCCTAAGCCGGGCGGAGTACACGCGGTTATGCGCCGCCGGGTTGTGGCTTGAAGGCTTGCTGATCAACCGGGTCACAGAGCCGGGTCTTCTGGGCCTGGAGACGGAAGAGGCCCGGGTCATGTTGCAGGAGATCCGCGAAGAGACCGGGCATAGCCTCATGTTTCTTGAGATGATCGATCGCGCTGGTCACGATGACCGGCCGCGCCTCAAGGGGACGGGCCTGCTCACCGCTATCGCGAAGCGGCTTCGTATTGAGACTGCGGAGTTCTGGGCCATGGTCTTCATCGGCGAAACGGTGACCGATACCTTTGCCATGAAGGCATTAAAGCTGTCCAAACCAGCGGATGACGCGATCTGCCCGGTAGCGCAGCAGGTGTTGGCCCTGCATCATCGCGAAGAGGCCCGCCACATTGCGGCGGCGCGACAGTTCCTAGCGGCGCGCGTTTCGCGGATGAGCCGGCACAGGCGTTGGGTCTTCGCCAGGACCCTGCATTGGCTGCTAAACCTGTTTCTGGAAGCAACTATGTATCCCAGTGTGGAGAGCCTGCAACGGGCCGGTGTTTCCGATGCGGATAATCTAGTTCAGCGCCTGCGGCGCGACCCTTGGCGTCAAGAGGTGGCGGCGGCATGTGCGGCGCCTGCAGTATCGTTGTTGACGCGCGAAGGTTTGATGTCGGTGGCGCAACTGGCTCGGCGCGGGGCATGATCATGAAAAGAAACAACGACACCGTCTTCATTGGCGGTGATATTTATCGACAAGCCGCTTATGGAGACAATCATCCGTTGACCATTCCGCGGGTCGGGCCGGTTATGGATGTATGTCGGCACATGGGGTGGCTGGATGACGACGCCTATGTGGAAAGTCCCCAAGCTAATCGGGAGGATCTCACCCGTTTCCACGTGCCAGCCTATGTGGATGCGGTGATTGAGGTGGATCAGGTTGGCAAGGCCAACGCGCAGCTGCGCGAGAATTTTGGATTGGGAACGCTCGAGAACCCGGTATTCACGGGGCTGTATGAACGGGCGGCAACCAACTGCGGCGGATCGATTCACGCGGCGGAACGCGTTTTGGATGGCGGCTGCGCCTACAATCCAGCCGGGGGCACGCATCATGGCCAGCCCGCGAAGGCCAGTGGGTTTTGTTATTTTAATGATCCGGTGCTGTCGATTTATCGGCTGTTGGATGCGGGCATGGCGCGGGTGCTTTATCTGGATCTGGATGCCCACCACGGCGACGGGGTTGAAAACGCATTTGCTGATGACCCGCGCGTCGCCACCGTCTCCATTCATGAACAGGATCGTTGGCCGCACTCTGGCACGGCCTGCGATCCGTCGCGGGACATATGGAATTTTCCCGTCCCGCGGGGGTTCGCCGATGCAGAACTCAGGTTTCTAATGGAAGCGATTGTCATGCCGGTACACGCCAGTTTTGCGCCGGAGGCTGTCGTCATTACCTGCGGGGCCGACGGCCTGGCCGGTGATCCCTTATCCGCCATGAACCTGTCAAATGTCGCGCTGTGGTCAGCCGTTGCGTGTGCGCGCGATGCCACGCTGCGCACGGTCGTTTTGGGTGGGGGTGGCTACAATCCTTGGACCGTGACACGGTGTTGGGCCGGTCTCTGGGCGGTTCTGGCTGGCCATGACGTAAACGCGCCTTTGCTTGGTGCGGTCGCTGCGCTTCTTGATGGGTTCGAATCAGACCTCGTAGATGAAGAGGACGTTATCCCCGCCTGGCGCACGACCATTGCCGATATCCCCGTCGAAACGGCTGTACGGCCTGAGGTTGAACGCCTCGCTTTGCAGCGGGCGGCGTAGGACGAAAGGGGAGGAAAAATCAATGACAGCCAATTGGTTCGCCGCCGCCATGGATATCGAGGCCCTTGAAGATGCGCCCTTCGATTCAGACATCGTCGCGCGCCTGCAGAAGGCTGCCGATTTCTCGGCGTCGCGGCCTATTCGGTTCTCGACCCCTACGTTCAAGGAGTTCTCCAGCGAAGAACTGAGCGGGTGTTCCAAGAATAGCTTTCCGGCCTTCTCGATCACGGCTGGCGCCTGTGCGCTCATGTGTGATCACTGCGAGGCGAACATCCTTGATCCCATGATACCAGCAACATCGCCGGAGATGTTGGAACAAAAGGTTCGCGATATGGTATTGCTGCAGAATCTGCAGGGATTTCTATTGTCCGGCGGCTCAAACCGGCGAAATGAGATCGCCTATGAACGCTTCTATCCCGTTATCGAAAAATTGAAGGGCGAGTTTCCCCACCTGCGCATTGCTATCCACTCGGCGCTCCTGGACCAGGAGCGAGCCAAGCGCATGGAAGCTGCGGGTGTGGATACGGCTATGATGGATGTAATCGGAGCTCAGAAAACCATCCGTGACGTTTACCATCTGGACCGGCCGGTGGATGATTTTGAGGCCACCTTGGCGGCGCTCTGTTCAACGTCCATGGAGGTGGTACCACATATAGTCATCGGTCTACACTACGGCCGCACCTTGGGTGAGGCGGATGCCCTGGACATCTGTGCGCGCCACGGTATTCACGCCCTGGTTCTGGTCGTTGTTATGCCCTTCTACGCGAAAGCAGGGACCTTCGCGACGCCGGCAACCCGCGAGGTGGGTGAGATTTTCCTCGAAGCGCGCGAGCGCCTCGCGGACAAACAAGTTCTTTTGGGATGCGCGCGGCCGCCGGGAATGGCGCGTCGCGTAATCGATTCCTACGCCGTGATGGCTGGCCTCGACGGTATAGCTTTTCCTGCCGACGGCATGGTTGCATTGGCCGACGCCATCGGCCGGCCCTATCACCAAGAACATGCCTGCTGCTCCATCAAGTTGGGCGGAGAAGGTGACACCGCGAGAGGACAATGCGCCGCATGAGAAAGACCTTGTCCTGTGATGTCTTGATTGTTGGGTTGGGTCCTGCCGGTTGCCGCGCTGCGGCTGAGGCCGCTGCCCGTGGCCTTGAGGTGATGGGTATCGACCGGCGTCGCCGTCCAGGGGAGCCTGTCCAATGCGCCGAGTTTGTGCCGGCGCTACTCGGCCAGGAATTGGACACGCCACGCGCCGCGCGGCGACAACGGATTACCGAAATGACTACCTTTATGGAGGGCCAGCCAGCCGATTGCCGCGACGACTTCCGTGGTCAAATGATCGACCGGGCTGAATTTGACCGACAGCTCCTGACCGAAGCGTGTGCCAAGGGCGCCGACTGCCGGTTCGGGACGATCCTCCGCTCTCTGGATGCCAACGGCGTGGTATTGTTGTCGGGCGGTGTAAGGGTGATGGCTCGGGTCATCGTCGGTGCGGACGGTCCGCATTCCGCCGTTGGTGCCGCTATCGGCCAGGTGAATCGCCATCTGGTGGAGACACGCCAAATCACGGTGCCTTTGTTACAACCGCAGAAGGCAACGGATATCTTCCTCTCCTCTGATCTGGTCGGTGGATATGGCTGGATGTTTCCAAAGAGCGCGTTCGCCAACATCGGCGCGGGGGTGGCTGCGGCGGCCAAGGCTAAGCTGAAGCCGTTGGTCGCTGATCTGCACGCGCGGTTGGTGGCTGAAGGCCGCGTCGGATCGGATGTGGTCGGACATACGGGTGGAGCCATTCCCGTGGGCGGCATGCTGGCGCCGTTCGGACGCCTGGGTGCCGCCCAGGTGCTTCTGGCCGGTGACGCGGCCGGCCTGACCAACCCTATCACCGGTGCGGGTATCCCGGCAGCCGTAATCTCGGGCGGCCTGGCCGGTCAGGCTGCAGCGGCCTTGCTGGTCGGCGAGCCCAATGCGGCCCAGGCTTACGACGAAGAGTTGACCGATGTGTTCGGCGCTTCTCTAGACAGGGCCGTTCGGCGCCGTCGAGAAATCTTGGCGGTGCACGCTGACAACCGAGCGCCACAGCCGACGGAGTTCCGCAGGACATGGATTGCCTACCCCGAATACTGGGCGGCGTAAGAAATAGGGGAAAGGAGAGACTTACCCGATGACGTGTTTGAAACCTGAAGATCGCACTCCCGTGGACGGCAATGCCGCTGGCTTGGACTTCAACCCCTTCGACGCGATGACGCCGCGCCTACCTTCAGAGGCGGACAAGACCGCCCGCAACGGCCAGCGCGTTAAATCCAACGACGTTGCGCCCACCGGCGTCTACAAACCGAACTATAACATCCTGACGCCGCATATGCGTTCGCCGGACTATGTGCAGTTATCAACGGCGGCGGCGATCACGCTGGGGATCATGAACGGCAAGATGCACCGCTGTGCGTGTACTCGGTGCCTGAACCTTCTACTCACCTATCCGGAGGGCTGCCGGGCGAACTGTGCTTATTGTGGCCTAGCGCGCCATCGTGAGGCTGAACGGGATTACGCAGACCGCAACTTCATCCGTGTCGACTGGCCCGCCGTACCTATGGACGAGATCATCGATATTGTCGCCCGTGATGTTGAGAACTCGCTGTTCCACCGCATGTGCATTTCTATGATCACGCATCCAAATTCAGACGCGGATACGGTGACGGTGCTGAAGAAGTGGACCGACCGCATTCCAGCGGGTCGCATCCCCGTTTCGATCCTTTCCAACCCGACGACCATGGTTCGGAACGACGTCCAGGTTTTGAAGGAGTTAGGCGCTGACATCTTCACTGTCGCCCTGGATGCTGCAACGCCGGCGCTATTCGACCGAACGCGAGGTAAGGGCGTCAGTTCGCCGCATTCGTGGAAGAAATATTGGGAGGTCCTGAACGATGCCCGGGACATCTTCGGAAACCAAAAGTTTGGCGCGCACATCATCGTCGGCATGGGGGAGACGGAGCACGAGGTGCTGACGCTTGTGCAACAATTGGTGGACATCGGCGGCCATTCTCACATGTTCTGCTTCTTCCCGGAGAAGGGCTCATTGATGGACCACCTGCCGGCGACGCCGCGCGACCAATGGCGGCGTGTGCAGCTGGCCCGATACCTTATCGACTACGCCGGCGTGAGGGTTGATCACATGCGTTTCGATGAAGAGGGGCGCGTCAGTGACTTCGGCCTGCCCCAGGGTGAATTGGACACGATCGTCGATGCGGGTATTGCATTTCGCACGTCCGGATGCCCTGGAAAGTTCGCCGAAGACATTTCCGCTTGCGACCGGCCCTATGGGGATTCCCCGCCAAGCGATATCGCCAGCTTCCCTTTCCAGCCGATCAAGAAGGATATCAAGAAAATCCGCGGCCAACTTAACATGCGCAAGCGCGCGCCGTTGGAGGCCTAAGTCATGGCGCCTTCCTTTCGTGTGATCGATACGGGTTTGCGTAGCGGTCGGGAAAACATTGCTTTTGACCAGGCTCTTATCGAAGGGCGGTTGGCCGATCAGATCCCGGATACCATACGGTTTCTTCGCTTTCCGCCGACCGCGTTGGTTGGCCGCCATCAGGATCTGCGCCGGGAAATCAAATTGGAACATTGTCGAGCTAACGGCGTGGGCGTTGCTCGTCGTATCACCGGCGGCGGCGCAATCTTCTTTGATGAGGGGCAATTGGGCTGGGAGCTTGTTTTCAAGCGTGCGCACTTGGGAGTAGGGGATCTTGGCGCGGCGGCGAAACGCATCTGCGAGGCCGCGGCGGTCGGGCTGTCGCAGCTTGGTATTGAGGCAAAATACCGTCCGCGCAACGACATCGAGGTTGCGGGTCAGAAGATCTGCGGCACGGGCGGATTTTTCGACGGTGATGTTTTGTTTTATCAGGGCACTTTGCTGATCGACATGAACCCCCAGGACATGGTGGCGGTTTTGAACGTGCCAAAGGCCAAGTTGGAAAAGCGCGACTTGGATGATGCCGCGCAACGGGTGACGACCTTGCGCACGCTGATGGGCGATGATCTGCCTGATCTGGAAACGATCAAAGCCAGCATGCTGGATGGATTCCGCGAACGCCTGGAAATCGATGTTGCTGACGGTGCGGTCGATGCTGCCGAGGATTCCCTAGCTCAAGAAATTTACGATGAGGAGATCGGTACGGATGCCTTCGTCGCCAGTATCGATGGCCTTCATGATCAAACGGGAATCCTAAGCGCTACCCACACGGGTGCAGGTGGAACCGTTACCGTGTTCGTGCGCCTTGAAGGGCCGTCATCTAACAGGGTTCGTGAGGTGCTGATCACCGGTGACTTCTTCGTTACCCCGCCGCGTGTCATCTTCGATCTGGAAGCCAGTCTGCGGGGTATCGACCGAGACGGCATCGGTTCGGCGGTGGACGCGTTTTTCGATAAGACTCAAGTGGATGCCCTAACGCTCGCGACGGATGACATTCGTGATGTCCTTGTCGAGGCGGTGACCGCGTGACCGTTACGCCTGGGGTTGGCAAGCAACATGAACAGTTCGCCGTGGAACGGCGGGCGCTTTATGTGATCCAGCATACGGACGCCGAGTATTTAGGTCTGATTGAGGATCACTTGGAGGGCCGGTCCATCGGTTTCACTTACATGCGTCCGCACACGGCTGGGGGCCGTCTTCCGGCCACGGTGAAATTTACCGATGGCGTTGTCCTGCTAGGGGGAGGGCCCTGGGGCAGCGCCGGTGAGCGAAACCTGCCGACATTAGAAGAAGAGGTGCAACTGGTCCGTGACTGCATGCTCCGTGGTGCACCTGTGTTGGGCATCGGCCTGGGCGCCCAGGTGCTAGCCATGGCCAGTGGTGGGTCGGTCAGGCCCGCACCGCTCCGGTTCAAAATGAGCGTTGCGCACCGGACCCGTGACGACGCCCTAAATGGTTACTTGCCGGAAACCTTCCCGATCGCGACCTATATGCGTGACGCCTTCGAGGCGCCGCCCCACGCCGAAGTCCTGGCCATCGATGAGGATGGCGCGACTGCGGTTTTCCAGGTTGCGGACAACTGCTTTGGTTTCGCAGCGCACCCGGGTTTGAAGGGCGCGATGATCGAGGACTTGATCATGGAGTTCGATGAGTCGCCAGACGATGTCGCGGAGGGGTTGGCGGTGCTCCGTCAGAGCCAAGTGGCTATCGAGGACGCCCTGGTGTCGATCATGACAGGGGTCGTTCAAAAAGCGGGTTGGATGGGGGAGGTGGCATCAGGTCGCTTGTAACATATTCAATTTTTATATAATGTAATGTCGCGATGCGGTAAAAATAAACCTGTCCGCTACGAGCAGATGGACTGTCGCGGAAAACGGGAGATCAAGTCTTGGCTGAGAAGCTTGTTATCATCATGGTCAACACGGACCCGCGCAACGGCGAGGAATTGGGTGCCCCATTCTTCCAAGCTACGGTGGCCGCGGCTATGGATTATGAGGTGGAAGTGGTCTGCACCGCCACCGCAGGACAGCTTATGAAGATAGGAGTGGCCGATAAACTGGTGGTCAAGGAAGGCTCGCCGAAAACTGTCTACGATTTTATCAAGGACGCTCATGAAGCCGGCTGTAAATTTTATTGCTGTTCTCCCAATCTTGATCTGTTTGACATGAGCGAGGACGATCTAATCCCTGAATGCGAAGGTATCGTCGGCGGTGCCCACGTCATCGAGCAGGTCATGGAAGATGACGATACCCGGGTTCTGACCTACTAGGAGGCGTGTCCGTGCAAACCGCTATCACCCGTATTCAGGAACATATCGGCGATCCCGTATCAGATAACCCGCCCCTGAATCGCGATGACCTGGAAGAGGTTTTCGAGGATATCCAGGCTGATATCCGTTTCGATCATGAGCTGAACGGCTGCCTGAATTGCGGCATCTGCACGGCCACCTGCCCGGCCGCGCACTATTATGATTTTTCGCCGCGGGAGATCGTTCAGCTTCTGTGGACTGAGAACCTGGAAGGCATCTACGACGCCATGCAGGAGAAGATCTGGTCCTGCGCCCAATGCTACACCTGCGCGGCCCGGTGTCCCTTTGGCAATTCGCCGGGCGGATTGGTGATGATCATGCGCGAGGTGGCCATTAAGCACGGCATGCAATCTGCCAAGGACGTGCTCCGTCCCTTCAGCCGTGTCATGCTGAAACTGATTTCGACGGGGAACCAGCTGGCGCCGGACATGATCAACCCCGACCATTTTGCCGACTGGGGCCCGAACATCGCGAAGATTGATGCACCCTTGAAGTTGCTGCGCCAGGCCATTCCCATGGCCACTCTGAACACCACGGAAACGGCTTGGGAGGTCAACCTTAAAACATCGGTGGAGCTTTACACCATCTGGGAGATGACGGGCGTCCTCGACCAGTTGGAGACTATCGATGAGAACCTATTCGACGTCATCTCCGACATCATGGACGAGAAACGTGAGGACTACGAAGACTGGCTTGACGAGCAGGACGACGATGAAGAAAACGACGAAGAAGATTGATCCCGAGGCCGCCGGATGCCGCCATGAATGGAGATTGTGATGAGTGATTCGAACTGCGGTGAACGTCTGACTGGACACGGCGCCGAATGGAACAACGCCAACCTGTCCCCCGAAGATGCGCGCACGGCCACCGCCTGGGTCGAGGCTCGCGTCGACAAGCGGTCCATGCTCACCGACAAGGACCGGGTTGAAGACGTCCGCGACATCATGTGGCAATTGGAGAAGGATGGCGAGATCGTCGTCCACCGGATTAAGGATGAGCACAGACCGAAAACGGTTAAAACCCTCTTCGGTTGGGACAAGCGGGTGCCGACGACGCAGCTCTGGCATCATAAGTCTTGCGGCCAGTGTGGCAACATTCCCGGCTACCCCGCGTCGCTGCTTTGGCTGCAGAACCGTCTTGGCACGTCCTATCTTGATGAGACCGATCAGACATCATGCACGGCGTGGAATTACCACGGGTCCGGGATCGGCAACGTCGAAAGCCTGGCCGCAGTTTTCCTACGTAACTTCCATCAGGCCTACGTGTCCGGAAAGGCCCAGGGCCTCGGCGACGGATATTTTTATCCTTTGGTTCATTGCGGCACGTCGTTTGGCAACTATAAGGAAATCCGAGGCTTCCTCCTGCATTCTGCGGAGCTACGCGAACGGGTGACGAAAATCCTGGGCAAGCTGGGTCGCCTGGTCGACGGCAAGCTCTTGATCCCCGAAGAGATCGTGCACTACTCCGAATGGCTGCATGTCATGCGTCCCGAGATCAACGACATGCGTGAGATCGACATAAGCGGCGTCCGGGCGACTATCCATCCGGCCTGCCACGTTTACAAAATGATTCCCGAGGATGCGATTTACGATGACGATATCCTGGAGGGCAATCGGGTCGCCGTGTCCACGGGCATTATCCAGGCGCTCGGCGCCCAGGTGATTGATTATTCTACGTGGTACGACTGCTGTGGTTTCGGCTTCCGCCACATCATTTCCGAACGCGAGTTCACCCGTTCATTTGCCATCGATCGCAAAATCAAAGTCGCGGTGGAAGAGGCGCAGGCCGACGTGATGATCGGCCATGACACGGGCTGCATCACGACTTTGGATAAGAACCAGTGGATCGGCCAAGCTGTGGGCAAAGACGTGTCCTTGCCGGTGATGGCCGATTGCCAGTTCGCTGCGCTGGCCTGCGGCGCTGACCCCTACAAGATCGTGCAGCTTCACTGGCACGCGTCCGCCTTCGAAGGGTTGTTGGAGAAGATCGGCATTGATTGGCAGAAGTCGAAAACGGAATTCGAGGCCTACTTGGAAGAGGTCAAGCAGGGCAAGGGCGAGCAGCTTTACGATCCGCGGTTGCGGATCACGTCGGGCCCCGGCTTCCAAAAGCCCAATGCTGGTTAAGGAAAAGGACGAACGATGACCAAACCCATCCTTATTGTCGGCGGTGGGCCGGCGGGATTGTCCGCGGCGCAGGCGCTTTCGGCCGCCGGTCAGCAGGCTGTTCTGGTGGAAAAGGAACCACAGCTAGGTGGCGCGCCAATCCTATCGGGTTACGCTAAGCTGGTGCCGACCGGTGAATGGGCCAAGGACGCCATTGGAGGCATGGTTTCGCGCGTCGAGGGTAGTGAAACGGTGAATGTCCGCACGGGTGTGACGGTCACCGATTTCGACGGTGAGCCGGGTGACTTCACCGCGAAGCTCAGCGACGACACCACGGTAGACGCCAGTGCGGCGATCCTGTGCACGGGCTTCACGCACTTTGACTCCGTTAACAAGCCTGAATGGGGATTTGGCACCTTCCCCGACGTGGTCACCACCACCCAGGTGGAGCAGATGATGTCGAGCGGTCAGGGGGTGCGCTGCCCGTCCGATGGGCGCACGCCGAAGCGGGTGGCGATCCTCTTGTGTGTAGGTTCCCGCGACCGGCAGATCGGCCGCGAGTGGTGCTCCAAAATCTGCTGCACCGTATCGTCGAACATCGCCATGGAGGTCCGCGAGGAAATACCGGATTGCCACGTCTACATCTATTACATGGATATCCGGACTTTCGGCCTTTACGAGGACCTCTACTACTGGCGGTCTCAGGAAGAGTTCAAGGTCAAGTACATCAAGGCCCGTATCGCCGAAGTGACCTCAGACGGTGATCGTCTGATCGTCAAGGGCGAAGACACGCTGGTGAAGCGGCCGATCACCATCCCCTTCGACATGGTTGTCCATGCCATCGGTATGGATCCCAATATCGACAACATGATGATCGCGTCGACCTTCGGCGTGCAGTTGCAGAAACATGGCCACATCCATCATGAAGATACCTATGCCGGCATCGCCCGGACCAGCCGTGAGGGTGTGTTTGTCGCAGGCGCGGCCACGGGACCCGAAACTATCGACGATTCCATCGCCCAGGCCCAGGGCGCGGCCCTGGCTGCGTTGTCCGTGTCGGGTGGCCTGCCGGTTGCTGCGGAGTGATGTGTTGATTGATCGCGTCACATCGGGAGACGCGTCGGGCGCCGTGCCGTCGCGCCCCGTTCTCGAGTTGAGCGGGCCAAGGATCACATCGAGTTTTGAAAAACTCCTGAATGCGAGTGATGAGCAGGGTGGCATCGAGGCCTTTGTCACGGCGATCAAGTTCAAGAATTCGGTCTTTCAGGAAGTTCTGAAGCCGGGAAGTGTACAGAGCCTGGATAAGGAAACTTTTCTTGGCTTGTGCGCGTTCATTGCACCGGCTCGCCGCCGGATCGGCGCGTGGATTGAATCCCAGGATTTCGAAGCCCTGCGAGCGCATTTGGTGGCGTTGATGACCAGAGAGGTGGACGGCAGCGACGTGGACGTGCGTGTTTCGACGTTCTGTGAACGGTTCCCTCAGGACCGTACCCATCGTTGGGTCAGGGACCTGGTGGCGGAATTTCTGCATTTCAGCGACATGGAGCAATATCCGTTGATGACCCGGTGGGTCTGGGACCATGCCGCCAACACAGGTGTCATTCGCGAGATTTGGTATGCGGACGACATCGACCATCTCACCTTGAACATCGCCGATACCTATGAAACACATCTGGTGCTGCGCGAGGAACTCAGCCAGTTCCTGGCATCCAATGGTGTGTTCCGGGATGTCCTGTACTACGTCGATCTGCTGCTTGCGCAGATCTATGCCGACTACATCTCCGAACAGGGTGGCAGTTTTCTGCGCACGGACTTTGCCAGTGAGATAGATCCCCTGGAATTCACCCGTCGTATGCTAGGATTGGACGGCATCGATCCCGACAGTGGCCGCACGCGGGTCAAGTTGGCCAATGGTGAACGGTTCCAACTCAGCGACCCCGAGATGATGAACTGAACGGTCACGCCATGCCTATACATGAAAAGAACCTGATCCGACCCGAGAACATCATCACCAACGAAGAGTTGGAGATTGACGGCATCGACGTCTCGGGACATTGGAGCACCTTCATCGAATCACGTGTCGTCACGGACTACAACGAGGATATCGAGGACGAAGTTGCGGCCCTTCCTGGCGGCGAGCATATTAATCGATGCTGGCAGTGCGGGTCGTGCACGAACTCCTGCACGGTCAATGCGGTGAATGCAGATTTCAACCCGCGCTTTTGGATCTATTTGGTCCGCGTGGGCATGGAGGCTGAGCTGTTGCGTGACAAAGACATTATCTGGCAATGCGTGTCATGCAACAAATGCACCTATTCGTGCCCCCGCGACGTAAATCCGGAAGGGGTCATGAAGGCCCTGGCCCATTGGCTGGAATTGAAGGGCCATACGCCGAAGTCGCCCTCCATGCATTTCGATGAGGAATTCGCCGAGCAGGTATTCGCTACTGGTAAGATCGAAGAAGGCCGCGTGATCCGTGGCTTCTTTCAGCGCACGGGCCAACCGCTTTTTCAAGACTGGCTGGTTGAACTGGTTAAGCGGTTGATCCGTCACCTGCCCGTAAAGCTTCTAATAACCATGGGGCTGGCGAACTTTGTCCGGCCTCGGACGCGTGACTGGTCGCGCGCCCAGGCGGCGATCGAGGAATATGTCGCGGAACGCGACGCGGCGAACCGTAAGGCGCTCGGACTAGACGCGTCTGGCGGCCACTGAGGAGTTTTTAGCGTGAGTGAACAAAAAGACCTGAAACGCGTAGCTTACTATCCGGGGTGTGCCCTTGAGGGCTCCGGGCATGCCTACGACCGCTCAACCCGTGCCGTGGGCAAAGAACTGGGCTTGGATCTGGTTGAGGTGGAGAACTGGAACTGTTGCGGCGCTATGGAGGTAAAGAACATCGACCCGAAGCTGCAGACCTACCTATCGTCGCGGGTCATGTCTATCGCCAGCGAGGACATGGGCTTCGACACGGTTATGGCGCCGTGCAACGGCTGCTACCATAATCTCAAAAAGGCCGAGTATGACCTGACGAACGACCTGGAGAATGTTGCAGTCACGGAGCGCTTGTCGGAGAAGGCGGGGCATCCCACCTACAAGCCGGGCAGCGTCGAAACCATCCATGCCCTTGATTGGTTGAAGCGCGCCATCGGCGAAGAAGGCCTGAAGGAACGGATTACGCATTCTCTGAAAGGCCTCAAGATAGCCAACTATTATGGCTGCATGTACACCCGTCCGCGTCATATATTTCCAGAGAAAGACCAGGGGCCAGGGTCAGAATCCACATTGCAGCCGCACTTCATGGATGACCTGCTGGAAGCCGCCGGCGCGGAGATTGTTGACTATCCCCTAAAGACCGCGTGCTGTGGCGGCGCGCATACACTCTCGGATTCAGACACGTCAACGAAGCTGGTGCTCAATCTCCTGGAGGCGGCCGACGAATGCGACGCGGACGTCATTGCCACCGAGTGTCCGACCTGCCATTCCGGCCTGGAGATGCATCAAATTCGCGCCGAGACCAAGTTAGGCAAGAAGACCAACGCGAAGATCGTCTATTTCACACAGTTGATCGGGTTGGCGCTCGGCATGAATGCGCGGACGGTCGGTATCCACGAGAACGTGTCCGATTCTATCAACTTCTTTAGGGAAAAGGGATTGGCATGACGCCATTCGAGACCATTGCCGCCGGAATTGGCGCAGCCGTAGGCGATGCGGATGCCCAGAGCGGTGCCGATGCGTTGCTGACTTGGGGGGAACGTATCCTGGAGAATTGGGTGGAAGCGCGCGACAAGACGCCAACCGCGAGCGAATGCGAGGGCTTTCGCCTTCTGGCGCTGCATCGTCAGGGCGCCAAGGGGGACCCCAGCTTTAACGCCTGCCGGGAGACATGCCGCGAATTGGTCTATCACCGCAACCTGATTCACGATGATCCTGAGAACGTGGAGACGCCGAAGCGCTTAAAAATGGCTGCCATGGTGGTGCGCCATCTTAGCCTGTTCGTCCAGGGAAAAATGGAAGAGGGCGCCCTGGGCGAGTTCTGCTGTTCGTCGCGTCCCCTGCACAATGAAACGCCAACCGAGGAGGCCCCCAACCATGCCTGACGTACGCGGATGTCACTTACCTGACGACCTATTGTACGACGTTGAGAATAACATTTGGTACCAAGACCAAGGCGACGGCACGGTGAAAATCGGAATGACCGCCGTCGCGGCTGCCATGGCCGGGCAACTGGTCGCGTTCACGCCTAAGAAGGTTGGCCGGACCGTAAAGCCGGGCAAGTCCTGCGCGACGGTGGAATCTGGGAAGTGGGTTGGACCGGCGAAACTGGTGACGGGCGGCGAGGTTGTCGCCGTCAACGAAGACCTGAGCGCGAAGCCGGACACGGTCAACAATGATCCTTACGGGGATGGTTGGTTCGTCATCGTCAGGCCTAATGACTGGGATGGGGCGAAAGGGGATTTGACGCCGGGCGCTGATGTCGCGGCTCCCTATGAAGCGAAAATGGAAGCGGAAGGTTTTGAAGGCTGTGGGTGAGGAAGTACCATCATTTTCAATGTTGATAATTTATAATCATTGAATATGATGATTACTGACAGGGGAGAAAAGACTTTAGCCTAAAAGAAATAATATGTCGTGCTCTGCCCGAAGTGGTGGGTGGCAGGCAAAAGTTGTCGGGGATGCAAGGAAGGAGACAATCTTGATTGGTAATGTAATGGTGGCGACGGCACTGGGTGTCGCCGTCGTGTTGGGGGCCGGAACCGTGGCCAATGCCGCCGGCGCGCCGAAGCTCGTCAAGTATAAGATCGTGGATGAAAACAGCATCCCCGAAAACTTGACGGGGAAGAAGGGTGATCCCGTGAACGGCAGGAAACTGGCGATTAATCGTAAGAAGGGGAATTGCCTTGCATGCCATGTCATGCCCATTCCTGAGCAGTCTTACCATGGAAAAGTCGGCCCCGATCTTAACGGCGTAGCGAGTCGATATGATGCGGGAGAATTGCGTCTGCGGATTGTGAATCCAAAGATAGTAAATGAGGCCACGATCATGCCCGCCTTCTACCGAAACGATGGTTTTCATCGTGTAATGAAAAAGTTCAACGGCAAGACGATTATTTCGGCCCAAGACGTCGAAGATATAGTTGCCTACCTAATCACGCTGAAATAGGGGCGACAAATAGTGCGCTCACGTGAGGAGATATTCATGGTTCAGAAAATCGAGATGCATTCTGTTGGTCGTCGCGAGCTTTTAAGATTAGGCGGCATGGGTGCGCTGGCGCTGGTGTCGACTAGCCTTCTGCCCGGTTTGGCGCAGGCCGACGCGAAGATGGTTGCCGAAGCGATTAAGAAGCTGATTGGCGATAAACCGACCAAGGACGGCAAGATCACATTCGAGTTGCCGCAGATCGCGGAGAACGGCAACACGGTACCCATGGGTTTCGAAGTCGAGAGCCCCATGACTGACAACGACTACGTCAAGTCGGTGCATGTGTTTGCCGACAAAAACCCGCGCCCAGACGTGGCGTCGTTCCATTTCACGTCGGCGTCGGGTCGGGCCAAGGCGAATACGCGCATGCGGTTGTCCAAATCCCAGAACATCGTGGCGGTTGCAGAAATGAGCGACGGGTCCGTCTATATGGCGAAGTCGCCCGTAAAAGTCACCATCGGCGGCTGCGGCGGCTGAGGCCAGGAGGAGATAGCGAACAATGGCAAAATTTAAAGCGCGCGTGAAGGTCCCCAAGAAGGTCAAGAAAGGGGAAGTCTTCCAGATCAAAACCCTGGCATCCCACAAAATGGAAACCGGTCAGCGCAAGGATAAGAAAACCGGCAAGCGCATCTCGCGGTTGATCATCAACAAGTTCACCTGCAATTATAATGGTAAAGAAGTGTTTGCCTCGGACTGGCATCCTGCCGTTTCCGCCAACCCATATATGGCGTTCTACGTGAAGGCCGAAGAGAGTGGTACGCTGGAATTTAGCTGGACCGACGACAAGGGACAGGTCGCCAAGAAATCCGCGAAACTAACGGTTACAGGGTAGGAAGCAGCTCATGTTGGGTAAGTGCGTGAAACTGACGTGCGGTGTGGTGCTGGGTGTCGCTTGGATACTCGATAGCGCCATGGCCGACGAAAAGAATTGGGGTAAGTACCAGGTCGAGGATCGGCGCAGCGGTTATACCTATGCGCAGATAGAGACTCGGTCCATGCAGGATGACGATTTCGAAAACCCTGCTATGGTGCTGGTCGACGAAGCGGTCGAGATCTGGGGAAAAGTGGATGGCAAGGCTGGTAAGGCCTGTGCTTCCTGTCACAACGATGCAGCATCTTCCATGAAGGGTGTCGCAACGGTGTACCCAAAATTTGACAAGAAATTAGGCAAGCTCAAAAATATTGAACAGCAGATCAACGCTTGTCGAACAAAGAATATGCAAGCAAAAGCCTGGAAATTAGAATCTAACCCGATGTTAGCGATGACCGTTTATGTCCGTCATCAGTCCCGTGGGATGCCCATGAGTGTCAAGGTTGATGGCGAATATGCTCCGTTCTTTGAAAAAGGTAAGAAGTTTTATTACGAGCGTCGTGGTCAACTGGACATGTCTTGCAGCAACTGCCATGAGGACAATGCCGGAAATATGATAAGGGCAAATCGCCTTTCTCAAGGGCAATCTCATAGTTTCCCGACTTATCGTTTAAAGTGGCAAAAGGTTGGTTCTTTGCATCGCCGATTCCGCGGTTGTAACAAGCAGGTTCGTGCGACCCCGTTCAAGGCGGGATCTGATGAATACGTTAATCTGGAACTCTATGCTGGTTGGCGTGCTCGTGGCCTGCCGGTTGAGACGCCTTCGGTTCGTAACTAGGACCCGAGGGTTAGCCTGAATTTTGGAAGGGGATGCGGGTAGCCGCATCCCTTTTTTTTGGGGAAACCAGAGATGATTGATAGAAGGCAATTTCTTCAGGTGACTGCGGCGGTTGCAGCGATGACTGCCGGTGGTTCGCGGTCATCATCTGCGTCGTCAAAAATTTCTCAGGATGAACTGTTGGACTTTGCCCCTGTTGGACAGGTGACCCTTTTAAACTTCACCGACTGTCATGCACAGTTGGTGCCGTTGTATTACCGCGAGCCGTCCATCAACATCGGCATAGGGGATGTGAACGGTCTGCCCCCGCACGTCACGGGCAAGGACCTCTTAAAGCACTTCGGCCTGAAGGCGGGATCTCCGGAAGCCTATGCGTTCTCCAGCACCGATTTCACTAGACTGGCGAGCGCCTATGGCCGCGTCGGCGGCCTGGACCGGATGGCCACCCTGGTAAAGGCTATCCGCGCGTCCCGGCCAAAGAATACCCTTTTGTTGGATGGCGGGGACACATGGCAAGGGTCCTATACGGCCATGAAGTCCCGCGGTGCCGACATGGTCGAGGTGATGAACGCGCTGGGCGTCGATGCCATGACGGCCCATTGGGAATTCACCTACGGATCAGATCGGGTCGAAGAACTCAAGGAGATACTGAATTTTCCGTTCCTCGCAGGGAACGTCCGCGACACGGAGTGGGAAGAGGAAGTCTTCGATTCAACTACAACCTTCGAACGTGGCGGTGTTAAGATCGCTGTCATTGGCCAAGCCTTTCCCTATACCCCAGTTGCCAATCCCCGGTACATGATTCCTACTTGGTCCTTTGGGATCCGGGAGAAGCTGGTGCAGAAACGTATCGATGAAGCCCGGGCCGGCGGTGCCGAACTGATTGTCCTCTTGAGTCACAACGGTTTCGATGTAGACCGCAAGCTGGCATCGCGGGTGAAAGGCATCAACGTCATTCTCACTGGTCACACCCATGACGCGGTGCCGGCCGTTGAGAAGGTAGGGAAGACGCTGTTGGTGGCGTCCGGTTCACACGGCAAATTCCTGGCGCGCCTTGACTTGGACGTGGCCGGCGGCGAGGTGAAGGATTTCGAATTCCGGCTGATCCCGATCCTATCGGATGTCATTGCGCCGGACCCGGCGATGGAGCAGGTGATCAACAAGATCCGCGCACCCCATGCGAAAGAACTCTCGACGGTCCTGGGGACTTCGGAAAGCCTTCTGTACCGGCGCGGGAATTTCAACGGCACCTTCGATGACCTGATTTGCGACGCCATGCTTGAGCGGCGAGACGCACAGATTGCTCTCTCACCTGGTTTCCGGTGGGGGTCTTCCGTGCTGCCTGGACAGAATATCACTAAGGAACTGGTCTACAATCAGACAGCCATCACTTATCCCAACGTTTACAGGACAGAGATGACTGGGGCCTTCATCAAGGAAATCCTGGAAGATGTGGCCGACAATCTGTTCAACCCAGATCCCTATTACCAGCAAGGAGGGGATATGGTCCGGACGGGTGGCCTGGGATACGCTATTGATGTCTCAAAACCCATTGGCCAGCGGATATCCGAGATGACCTTGCTAGCGTCGGGAGAGATGATTGATGCGAAGAAATCTTATGTCGTCAGCGGTTGGGCGTCGGTAAACGAAGGGACCGAGGGCCCACCAGTTTACGATCTGGTCAGCGATTACATCCGCGACAAGAAGACGGTAGGCGTTCAGGAGAACCAGAGAATCCGGATTTCTGGCGCCAGGTAGGGAGTTGAGCGGTTATGGGCGGACTAGACGTAACCTATGCCGGGGCCTTCGGGGCGGGGCTATTGAGCTTCCTGTCGCCCTGCGTGCTTCCCCTGGTGCCGCCTTATTTGTGTTTTTTGGGCGGCGTGACCCTGGATGAAGTGACGAATACGGACGCGCCGAACCCGGCGATCATGCGCCGGGTGTTTCTAGCCGCTCTCCTGTTTGTGTTCGGCTTTTCAACGGTGTTCGTTTCTTTGGGCGCCACCGCCTCGGCTATTGGCCAACTGGTGGCGGATTATCTTGACGTTCTGGCGAAGATTGCGGGCGTTGTCATTGCTGTCCTGGGTCTGCATTTCATGGGAATATTGAAAATCCCGTTTCTCTACCGCGAGGCGCGATTTCAAACGGAATCCAAGCCGGCCAGCCTTGTCGGTGCCTATGTTGTTGGCCTTGCCTTCGCGTTTGGATGGACGCCTTGTGTGGGACCGATCCTGGCCGCCATTTTGTTTGTGGCAGGTAGCGACGATTCGGTCATGTACGGGACCACGCTGCTCGGCACCTATTCCGCCGGACTGGGTGTACCGTTCCTCTTGGCGGCCTTAGCGGCTCGACCGTTTCTTGGTTTCATGCAGCGGTTCCGCCGTCACATGCAGACGGTAGAACGGGTCATCGGCGGATTTTTGGTTGTGACGGGCGTCCTGTTCCTGACGGGAACCTTTTCGGAAATTGCCTATTGGCTAATTGAGGCGTTCCCGGCACTCGGGACCATCGGTTAAAGAAACCGCAGATACAGCAAGCGTTCTGATGATCGCAGTTCCCGAAGGATATTAATTACCCGGCGCTCCTGCTTATTGTGCACAGCCTCCCAAATCAAACCAAGGGAGCGAAGGCTAGTCTCCATCAGGCGCTGGAACTCGGTCGACGCTATGTATTTCTCTGGCGCCGTTTTAAAACAACGTTCATACCAATGCGCCGTTACTGCGGCGCGGCGCAGCAATTCGTCAACGTCGCGTTGATCATCAAAGTTGGGTGGGCGATGCCGGTAAGCGTACAGGGCATCCCGCAGTGATAGGATGGGCCGACCGGACCTATTTGCTGATGACCTTGAGTTTTGGTTGCTGGTTCAAGTTGGTCTTGGCATTGGCTTGCTCGCCAGCGCAGAACATCTCGTAAAGAAGGCCGATCATCTGTTGGGCTTCTTCACTGGCCAGCCTGTAGTAGATTTGTTTCGAATCGCGGCGGGTCGCGACCAACCCATCTACCCTGAGGCGAGCCAATTGTTGCGACAATGATGGTTGGCGAATGCCCAGCATGGCTTCTAACTCACCGACGTTCTTCTCACCCTCAGCTAGACAGCAAAGGATAATCAGGCGATTTTCGTTGGCCAGCGCCTTTAGGAAGTTGCTTGCCAGTTTGGCATTTTCCAAAAGTTCGTCCATTTGTCCTAATCCTTGACGTCACCAAGTAGCATGTGACTAGCTTTCTTGCACTGAAAACTGCGCCAATCCGTGTTTAGTTTTAATGCGCTTCATTTTTTTATTTTATATTTCACACAAATTTATAAAAGAATATTTGTGTGGTTTTAAAATTCCAAAAGATCGGCAATGCTCTCAATGCCGACCCGGGCGCATTCGTCATCGATGGCGCCGCCCGGCGCGCCGGAAACACCAATACCGCCAACGATGGATCCGGCCGCTTGCACTGGAACGCCGCCGCCAGCCATCAACGCATCACCAACGAAACGAATCCCGGAAGCGGGTGCACCGGCCTTGGTCTGTTCCCACATGGTCATCGTGTCGGTTTGAAAGCTGATCGCGGTCCAGGCCTTGCGTCGGGCCGTTTCGGGGGTATGCACGCCGGCGAACCGATCACGAAGTGTCACTTGAACTGTGCCGAAGCGGTCAACGACCGAAACTGCAACCTGATAACCCTTCTTACGGCAGTCATCTAACGTAGCTTGTGCTAACTTCTGCGCCGTTTCCAAAGTCATGACCTTGAAGCTGATCAAGGCCGGCTGATCATCCGCGTGGATTGGAAATGCCATGACAATCGTCATGACGGCGGCGAGGGTGAAGTTCTTCAACATAGTCGATTTCCTGTTTCGTTGTTGAATTTTGCCGTCTTGGCCGTGGGCTGCGAACAGCCGTGATGGGGGGCGTTCTTCAACAGCTCATCTAGAAAATACCAAAAGTGACTTTCGCCCGGATATCCGGTAATCCGCCCAATCTCTTGTTTGCCGTCGAGCAGAAGAAACGTAGGTGTAAAGGTGACAGGCCGGTCAACGCGGAACATCGAGGTCGTCACATCGTCAATATCAACACGCCGCAAAGGCGCTTTTCCGCCTTGCTCGGTGCGAGCATAAACGACGCCCACTTCGTCCTCCCAGGTTTCGCACCATTCGCAGATGGGGGAATGGACCATGATCAGCTCCGCAGCGACTGTGGACCTCAATACGGCAATCGACGTAAACCCAATCAGCAACAAGGCGAAGGCGGATAACACAACCGCGCGGGGTGGTGTAAGGACTACCATTCCTATAGTTTATCAAAACTGAATATATAAGTCCCGTTTGATTTATTGTGATGTCGCAGTTTGCATATTCTTTGGGCTAACGTCTTCCCGAAGTAAGGCTGCGGAGCGAAGGCTGAAGAAGATGTTTGAAGTTTCTCTTAATACTGCCGTTGCCAGCGGGGGCCTGTTGGTGGGGCTTGCGTTTGGCGCCCTGGCATGGCGAACCCAGTTCTGCATTGTCGGTTCGTTGTATTCGGCCGTTGCTGCGGATGACGATCGTGGCCTTAGGGCGGTTTACCTGGCCATGGCCACGGCAATTATATTCGCCCAGGTGCTAGTGAGTTTCGGGCTTATTGACGTGGATAAATCCATCTACCGGGGTGCCACGTTGCATTGGGCTGGGGCGGTTCTTGGTGGTTTGCTGTTTGGGTACGGTATGGTCAAGGCCAACGGGTGCGGATCAGGAAGTCTGGTGAACCTGGGGGGTGGTGATCTCCGTTCCTTGATCGTGCTTCTGATTTTTGGCTTATTCGCCTACATGACACTGAATGGCTTGACGGCGATCCCGCGGGTGGCGCTTGAGAATTGGGCGGATTTGGACCTTGCGGGTATGGGGTTCGCCGCGCAGGGACTCGATCAGATCGTCGGCGCCTTCTTCGGCGTGGACCCCGAAACGTTGCGCTGGCCCTTGGCGTTGGCGGTCAGCGCAGCCATTTTGACATACGTGTTCCGAAGTGAGGCGTTTTGCCAATCGCCCCGTCACGTGGCTTCCGGCATTGGTGTCGGTGCGATCATTGCGCTCGGTTGGTACGTCACGGGGCATCTGGGAGATGATCCGTTTGAGCCCGCGCGAGTCCGATCATTGACGTTTGCCTTACCCATTGGCGAAACTATTTTGTACGCGGTCACATTTACGGGTTCGACAATAAACTTTGGCATTGGCGCCGTCATCGGTGTAGCTCTGGGCAGTGCCGTTGTGGCGCGATGGCGTGGGGAATATCGGTTACAGTATCCGGAAGGTGATAAGGATTTAGTCGACGGAATTCTGGGCGGCGCCATGATGGGCGTCGGCGGTGTTTTTGCCTATGGTTGCACCATTGGGAATGGCCTCTCGGGGATTTCTGTTCTTTCGATAGGGTCGGTGTTGGCTTGGGCAGCCATAATGTCCTGCGGACATTGGTCCGCGGAGCGCAAATTCGCGGTCACGGACTAGGCCGGCCTGTGTCGATCAAAGCTTAAGCGGCGGCCTTAGCATTTTATCAGGTGCGTTAAAGTGTTGGGGCAATTAATGCCAGCAATCTCGGGAGAACCAGGTAGGCGTGTCGGGCATTGCCGGCGGCGTTGAAGTGTTCATCGGACAGCCGCAAGAGCCCTTTTTGAGCCTCTCATTCGGATCCTGTGGGGATCATCGCGGCGGGTTCGATTGCTGCCATGCTTGGGGGTCGGCAGCGTGGCTGCGCCGCCGTTTCACATCTTTTTGTGGACTGCTTAAGCAGGCATCGGGATTTGCTGATCCGTCGGCGGAATGTTCCAGCCTTTTTGTACAGCTGGACGTTCGCACATGGCGACGTACCAGCGTGCAACGTTTGGAAAGTCGTTGAGATCGATTGTCTGCCAGTCGTGGCGTGCCGTCCAAGGCCAAACCGCGATGTCGGCGATTGAGTAGCTGTGGCCGTTTAGCCATTCATTGTCGGCGAGGCGCTTGTCCATGACGCTATAGAGGCGCTTGGCTTCGTTCAGGTAGCGCTCTTCGGCGTATTCCGACACACCCGAATTGTACTTGGTGAAGTGGTGCACCTGGCCCATAAACGGCCCAACGCCACCCATCTGGAACATAAGCCACTCGATGGTGCCCCAACGGGCTTTCTCATCAGTTGGCATGAACTGTCCGGTTTTCTCGGCGAGGTACATGAGAATAGCGCCCGATTCCATCATCTGGATGCCAGTCTCGTTGTCGCGGATCGCCGGGATCTTGTTGTTTGGCGAAAGTTTCAGAAATTCCGGGTCGTGTTGTTCTGCCGGGCCAATGTGGATGGTGTGGACTGTGTACTCGAGGCCGGTCTCGTCCAGCATGATTGCGACCTTGCGGCCGTTGGGCGTCGTCCATGTGTGAAAGTCGATCATGGTTGGCTTCTCTCCAAAGATTGGTATTTCAAATGATCAAACAAAACGTGTGAGGATCCTTGATGTTTTAGTCGACTTCAGCCTCAGTGCAAGTTTCCGATGGTCCTGTGGCAGAAAAATGATTGTGGAGAATGTGGCACAAACCTTATGACTTGAAGTGGTCGGAAACTCGGCCAAAACGCCGGCGGTTAAAGACGGTTTGGTTGAACGCGCCAGCCTTGGTGAGGGGCATCTTGTCCTTCAAGCAGGTCGCGGTTGCCATGTCCGGAACGTCCATCAGGAGACGACTGCGAATTTTCTATTCGCCGTCGTCCAACAGGATCGGACTGCGGGCCATGACGCTGTCGGCATGCTCGGTGAAGTAAGCCCGCTTGAACGGCATGGTCCCGGCGCGGAGCAAAAGTTGCACCCTTGCATCGGCATTTCTTTGCCAACGCCTGACGCGCTGCACCGAATGGCTCAGCGGCCTTAGTATTCGACGACGCTCCGGATGCTCTCGCCAGCGTGCATCAAATCGAAGGCCTTATTGATGTCTTCCAGTGGCATCTTGTGGGTGATCAAGGGATCAATCTCAATCTTCCCGTCCATGTACCAGTCCACGATCTTCGGTACGTCCGTGCGGCCCTTGGCGCCGCCAAACGCCGTGCCGCGCCAGACCCGGCCCGTGACCAACTGGAACGGGCGGGTGGAGATTTCTTGACCGGCGCCAGCGACGCCGATGATGGTGCTCTCGCCCCAACCCTTATGGCAGCACTCTAGCGCGTCCCGCATGACGTTCACGTTGCCGATACACTCGAACGAATGGTCCGCCCCTCCGTTGGTCAGGTCAACCAGATAAGGCACCAGATCTCCTTCCACTTCCGTCGGGTTGACGAAATGGGTCATTCCGAACCGTTCGGCGATCTCCTTGCGGGCCGGGTTCAGGTCCACGCCAACGATCATGTTGGCGTCCACAAGGCGTGCGCCCTGTATCACGTTAAGCCCGATGCCGCCCAGCCCAAAGACGATGACGTTGTCGCCCGACTGCACCTTGGCCGTATTAATGACCGCGCCGACGCCCGTGGTGACGCCACAGCCGATGTAGCAAATCTTGACGAAGGGGGCGTCCTCACGAACCTTTGCCAGGGCGATTTCCGGCACCACCGTATGCTGGGAGAAGGTCGACGTGCCCATGTAGTGATAGATGGGGTTCTGGCCCATGCGGAAGCGCGACGTGCCGTCCGGCATGACGCCCCGGCCTTGGGTCTCGCGGATCGCCTGGCAAAGGTTGGTCTTGCCCGACATGCAGTACTCGCATTCACGGCATTCCGGTGTATAGAGTGGGATCACGTGATCGCCTTTTTTCAGTGACGTCACACCTGCGCCCGTGTCGACAACAACGCCCGCGCCTTCATGACCCAGAATGGCGGGAAAGATGCCTTCCGGATCGGCGCCAGACAGCGTGAACTCATCCGTATGGCAAATGCCCGTGGCCCTCATTTCGACCAGGACCTCGCCTTCTTTCGGGCCGTCCAGTTCGACGGTGTGAATCTCCAACGGCTTGCCGGCTTCGACGGCGATGGCGGCGCGGGTTTCCATGTGATCCTCCCAAAAAATGATGTTCTATTGAAGGAACTATGCCGGTCTTGCGCGGTGGACACAACGGGGTGATTGTTACTGCTGCGTTGGCTGCATAAGGGTGCCTGTGGGATTAAAGGCGGGAGCCTTGGTGAAGGTGGCTGGAAACATGGTGCGGGCGATGTCGATCCTGAGCCGATCGCCACCGGTGGCGCCGTTCAGATAGACAAGGGCGACGGGTTTCCCGACGCGGAAACCAAAAGCCGCAGAGGTGGTTTTTCTGATGACCTTGCTCAAGCGCAAGTACTCGGTCAAACTTTAGGCAACCCGTCATCAACGCGGACATCAACGGCGCTCCCGGACGCAGGAATTCCTGGGACAAATCCCCTAAACGCGTTTATCCTGCGCCCCTTCAAAGATCAGGAGATGACACGATGGCCCTACGTTTCATGGAAGAACGGATCGATTTCGCCGCGGCGTTTCGCTGGGCTGCTCGTTTGGGTTGGCAAACCGGTATCTGCAACCACTTCAGCTGGATGGTCGATGACCAGCACATACTGATTAATCCGCGGG
>CAZNWX010000004.1:0-25002 GCA_964576415.1 uncultured Magnetovibrio sp.
CCACCTCATTAGCCGGATCAGGAATGCGTTCTGTGATGGCAATCGTATGTTCGGGACTGGTACCCCAAGAGATATGCGGCGCCAAGTCATCAATCGGAATATTTACCTCGGCGTCGAAAGCCGCTTCGTCGTCGCTGGCCAGTTCCCCCCAAGCGGCGAGAGCGCGGCCCCAGTCGGCACCTTTGGGCGCATATGGCCGACCGGAGAGGTACTGGTAGACCATGTCATCGGACGCGATCATTCCGATCTTAGCACCCATCTCAATCGACAGATTACAAAGTGTCAGCCTAGCCTCGACATTTAAGGCTCGAATGGGCGCGCCTGCGTACTCGACGGCATAACCGTCGCCAGATGCAGCCCCCTCCCGGCCAATGACATGCAAGATGAGATCTTTCGCGGAGAGCCAATCCGGCAGGCGACCATCAAAATTAACCCGCATCCGTTTCGGTTTGCGTTGCATGACCGTCTGGGTCGCCAGAGCATGGACCAATTCGCTGGAGCCGATCCCCCATGCCAGCGCGCCCATACCGCCATGCGTACAAGTATGGCTGTCACCGCAAACCACCGTTGTGCCGGGAAGAGTGATTCCCTGCTCCGGCCCAATCACGTGGAGAATCCCAAATCCCTTATCTCCCAGGCCGAAATGCCGGATATTGCCTTGCTTCGTCAAATCCTGCAACGGCCGCACGCAGGTCTCATGGAAATCACCAATCCCCCCAGTAGCCGGATCTGTTGTCACCGTGTGATCGGGCGCCGCGAAACATAGTTCCGGGTTGCGAACCTCCCCCCCATTTTCCAACAGAGCACCAATCGCCCGCGCACCACTCAGGTCGTGGACCAATATGCGGTCGGCATGAAGCAAAGCCATATCTCCACCCAAATCAGCGACAACGTGAAGATCCCAAATTTTGTCGAACATGGTCCGTGCCGGCATAACGACCCCTCCTACTAGTGTTCAACTATTTTGTGCCGTACGGCAGGCTCACAAAACCCCAGACAATTTCAAACCGGTGAGCGCTCCGTTCACACGGCTGGTTGCTGTTGGGTCGCGCAATGGATGACTCTACCTACTTCGCCTATGGCCTGAGATGGTGGCTGACCTTAGGTCACGCTTGGGCTAGACTCCAAGCATGCCGTTGACGCTTAAGACCCTGGCCAACATCCCGCTCTCGGACATGCCTTTAGAAATTCTCGCATTCGTCGCAGGAGCCTTCTTTATCGCCGGTATCGTCAAAGGGTTAATCGGCCTCGGCTTGCCGGCCATGTCCCTTGGCCTGCTGTTACTAGCCCTGGAACTTAGGGATGCTATGGCGATCCTCGTCATTCCCTTGTTCGCAACCAATATCTGGCAAGGAGTAACCGGCGGACACGTAAGAGCCATGTTGACGCGTCTTTGGCCGCTGTTCGCGACCGGCGTCATTGGTATCTGGTTCGCCGTAGGGGTCATGGTGACGGCCAACCCGGCAATCCTGGCAATCATGCTGGGCATCATCCTCGCAGGTTATGCGGCCTATAGTCTGTCCACGCCGCAAATTCAGCCGCCTGGACGTTGGGAGATCATATTGTCGCCACTAGCCGGCGCGATCACCGGCGCCATCGGCGGCCTGACCGGATCCATGGCCGTGCCTTCGGTACCATATATGCAGGCGCTCGGCATTAAGCGGGATGCGCTTATCCAGGCCATGGGACTCTGGTTTTGTCTTGGCTCTATTGCCCTAGGCGGCGCACTGAGTGGACGTGGAGCACTACCCGTCGACCTAGCCATCGTCTCAGCAGGAGCCGTCATCCCGGCTATTGTCGGCATGGATGTCGGCCGACGCCTCCGACAACGGCTTTCAGAAGAAGTGTTCCGCAAAGTATTTTTAACCGCATTGATCCTGCTGGGTCTATACATCGCTGGGCGCGGAACCTTTCAGCTCTAGCCCTCAATTGACATTAACGAACGCTGGTCGACCAATGCGTATAATCGGAAAGGGAAACGTTTGGGATGGATAGCAACGGAATGGTAATTAAGACAGGGTAGACACCAGAAAAAACCAGCGAACAACGACGCTTTTTTTTGAAACAGGTAGAGACGGCGCACCAGCCTGAATAGGTTATCGTAATAACTTAGCTGCCCAAACCTTTGTAGACTTAATACAACTTCCATGCCGATTTTCATCGCCGTCGTCGCAACATTCCTCCAGCAAAGCCTGACTTACATGAGCCATTTAGTGGTGCCCATCGCGGCGCCAGAATTGTCGCGGATCTTTGACCTGCCAGTCGCCTTGGCCGGCGCGCACATGGGAATTGTCTATCTCGTGGCTTCGGTTTCCATGGTGTTTGCCGGCGGATTTATCCGCCGCTTCGGCGCTGCGCGAATGTCTCAGGTGGCTCTTCTCGCCACCGCCATCGGCCTTGCACTGGGAGCTGCGGGGGCGCTTTGGGCCTTCGCACTCAGCGCCTTCCTGATCGGCGCGGGTAGTGCGTTTTCGACGCCAGCATCCTCGGACATCCTGGCCCGGTACGCGCCGCCCAAGCATGCACCCCTCATTTTTTCTATCAAACAAACGGGTGTCCCAGCGGGCGGAATGTTGGGCGGGATCTTGGTTCCGTTCCTCATCAACGGCTGGGATTGGCAGGTTATGTTCCTGACACTCGGCGGCAGCTGCCTAGCCCTAGCCATCGCCTTTCAGGCCGTACGCAAACGTTTCGACGTCAATCGCAACCCCAATCATCGAATTAATTTCACGCAAGGGTATTATACCTTGCGCGGCGTCCTGGTCCCACGGCCGTTCCGGTACCTTGTATATGCAACCTTCACTTTTTGCGGGTTGCAAGGCGTGTTCGGCGCCTTCTTCGTCTCCTACTTGGTCGAGGGCTTGGGCATGACGCTAGCCGCAGCAGGCGGAACCTTTGCCTTCGCGCAGGCCGCGTCGATTGCCTTCCGGATCGCCTGGGGCGGGATGGCCGGGGCCTGGGGGGCAAGGCCGGTTCTTGCAATCCTGGGCATCAGCATGTCTTTCATCGCCGTCGCCTGCGGTTTCATGAATACGGCATGGCCACATTGGTCAGTAACCGCCATCGCCATTGCCTACAGTGCCACTGCCATCAGTTGGCATGGCGTCGTACTGGCCGAGATCGCGAACCTATCGAAAACTGGCGAAACGGCGACCAACACGGGCGGTGTTCTTGCCTTTGCGACCGGCGGACAAACCGCTTATCCCGCATTGTTCGGCCTCCTACTTGCTACCACGGGTAGTTTTGGCCTGGGATTCATACTGGCTGGCCCGCCGGCGTTGCTGGTAGGGCTCTTGTTTTTACTTGGCTACCGGCGCGACGTCGCAGTCGAAAATCAAGGGATGTAAACCGTTCCCTCCATGATCCGCCGCGCCGTCCGTCCAAGCGTCGCGCGGGTGACGACGTGGGCATCCCCGTCAATATCCAAAGCTGATTCAGTCTCGATAACACCGGCCGGGTGACCGATGCGGACAATCATGTGATCGCGATCAGAGGGGCGCCTGGCCTCGTGGACGATCGTTCCCGGAATTCGACTAGCGACCCCGGTGCAAACCGTGCTGGTCCCGGCGTAGGTCTTGTGCATCTGTTGCATGAACATAAGACGGGATAAAAACTGGCTTTCCTCAGCCGTGACATGTTTGCCACCGATGACATTTTCATAATCCTGCGGCGGCGCAATCATGGCCACGAACGGGGTTGCCGGACTAATCTCCGCAGCCCGATCGGGATCATCAATCATTCCCATCGCGACGCCGGCATGTGCGCGTATTCGCTCCAGTATCCGGCACAACTCTGCATCGGCATCGATGGCCGCCGCCGTTTCGGTCCCGGATCGTCCCAGATCGGCGGCACGAACAAACGCATGGGCGTTGCCGATATCCACCATCGATACGTCAATCTTCCCAAAACCGGCAATATCCAGCCGGTCGCAGGGGTTCCCGGTGGGCAACAAGGCGCCCGCACTGGTGCCAGCCGTATCGGCAAAGTCGACATTAATCTTCGCCCCGCTGCTAGGCACGCCAGCAATAACAAAGTCTCCAGATTCCAACGGACGACTATCCGATACGGGCACCTCGACAATCAAGATGCTGTCCAAGTTGGTGTTGTATACGCGGACCAAGGTCATGGGTGCCACAGGCGGAACCAGACCGTCCCAAATCGCAAATGCGCCCACCCCAGACGTCAGATTTCCACACAAGGAACGAAAATCTACAGAAGGTTCGTCAATTTCAACCTGACCGAAAGTGTAGCTCAAATCCGCATATTTCCCCGGCCCGGCCACCGGGGGCGGCCCCACAATGCAGACCTTCGAAGTCAGCGGATCGGCGCCGCCCAGGCCGTCAATCTGACGTTTATCGGGGGATCCGAATATAGCCAGGATCGCGGCCTCTCGCTCCTTAGGGTTCGTCGGCAGGTCCGCTTCCCTAAGATAAACGCCCTTCGAAGTTCCGCCCCGAAGGATGGTGCAAGGGATAGATGTCGACATGACAGCCTCAGTTTCTCATCATCCCTGCGACCATACGAACAACTGTTTTAGCCTAGCAAGATCGCGAAGTTTCAAATTTCTCAGAATGGCCTAAAGCCGCTCCGTTACGATGGTTTCCCAATTACTAAATTTTTATTTAGATTTTCTTGCCATCATAGTTGGGGCGATAAACCTCGCGAGCGTAGTCCAACGTCCAGAGCAATCATATCGCCGTTTCGAAACGCAAGTTTGGTCGGTTTTCAGTGCTTTCCACTGGTCATCTCGGCATCCGCTCGGTGCAGGTCAAATCAGCCCCACAGCGCGGCGGTCGGAGGATGAACCTGCCCGTTTTCAAAGATCAGGGCGTTCGGCCGGTCGTTCTTGAGGAAAAGCGGCCCGTCTAAGTCGAGAAACCTCGCAAATTGTCCGATAAGGACGGCCGGAGCCATGGCCAACGATGTCGCGACCATGCAGCCAACCATGATCTGCATACCAATCTTTTCAGCCGCCCGGGCTAGGAAGAGGGCCTCGGTTAGCCCGCCCGTCTTATCCAATTTGATATTGATCATCTGATACTTGCCGACCAATCCCGGCAGGTCCGCCACCGTGTGACAGGCTTCGTCAGCACATATGGGTATGGGCGAATCATAATCTGCCAAACCGGCATCTGCGTCAGCAGGCACGGGTTGTTCGATCATTTCAACACCCAGGCGCTGAAGCTCCGGCAAAAAGCAGGTCAACTCATCGATGGTCCATCCTTCGTTCGGATCTACGATCAGCTGGGCTCCTGCGGCGGCGGCGCGGATCGCCTCCATCCGCGGCACAACGTTATCACGATTCAACTTGACCTTGATTAACGGCGCCGCGCTGAGGTCCCGGGCCTGGGCTTCCATTTCGTCAACCGTGCCAATGCCAATGGTTGTTGCAGTTACGGTCGGTGCCGGCTCGGGAAGATCGACAAGTTCCCAAACGCGCTGACCCGTGACTTTCGCCTGCAAATCCCACATGGCCGTGTCTAGTGCATTTCGTGCGGCTCCGGCGGGCAATCGTTCGGTCAGCCCAAAACCATCTAGCCCAAAGGCGACAGCGCCGGTCTGACCTTTAATCTGTTCGCTAACGCCGGCAACGGACTCTTTATAGCGGGCATAAGGCACGCATTCGCCGCGCCCCATGGCCTCGCCATCCCGGATCTCCGCGACGACGACGTGCGCCTCTGTCTTCACGCCTCGGGAAATGGCGAATGGGCGGGCCAACGGCCACGCTTCGTCGAGAACTGTAAGTTCACGGGTCATGGGTTCGTCGCGGGAAGATTGTCCACCAACTTTCCGACACCCGTGACGACAGGATCAACCGTCGGCAATCCCAGTTCATCCTCAACACGCTTGAGATAACTGTCGCGTTCCCCGTCGGACAGGTCCTTCGTATTGATAGCAGAACCTATACACGTGGCCCTGGGATTCGTCAGCCTCGCCGCCTGTTCATTAGCGTCCAGACATTCCTTGAGGCCTGGAATCGGATACTCCGGCAGGCCACGCATATGTTTTCTGGTCGGCTCGTGGCACAAGACCAGTGCATCCGGCTGAGCCCCATGAATTAAGCCCATGCTAACGCCCGCATAGGAGGCGTGGAACAAAGAACCTTGTCCTTCCACGAGATCCCAATGATCCGGATCATTGGCCGGCGAAAGTAATTCCGTCGCTCCGGAAATGAAATCGGCTACCACGGCGTCAACGGAGACACCATCCCCGGCAATAAAGATTCCTGTCTGACCGGTGGCGCGGAACGTGGCTTTCATGCCCCGGGCCTTCATCTCCTTCTCCAGGGCCAGGGCCGTATACATTTTGCCGACCGAGCAATCCGTACCAACGGGCAGCAAGCGCATCCCCGATCGCTTCTTACCGCTGGCAACATCAAAGCTTTGCGTCGGATGGCGGACATCGACCAGGTCGCGTCCATGCGTCTTCGCAGCGTCAGCAATGGCGGGAACGCTATCCAATCGATTGTGCAATCCACTGGCGATATCGAATCCGAGCTCGATGGCGCGAACCAACGTTGCGGCCCAGGCATCGGAAATCACGCCACCACGGTTGGCGACACCGACAATGACCGTCTTGGCGTCAGCTGTGGCAGCCGCCTCCAATGTCATGTCGGGCAGGCCCAGGTCGGCATTGCAGCCCTCGAGTCTCAATTGGCCGATGCATATATCAGGTGCCCAGTGAACTACGCCGCTGGCGGTCTTTGCCGCCAATTGGTCGGGCGCGTCACCCAGAAACATGAGGTAAGGCGTTCTCAGGGCCATGGCATCCTCCGCGTCGTCAAATTTGCATAATATTAGGCCATTGCCTGCAACATGTCAGGTGCCACGCGCCAGGAATTTTAGGTGCCCGTGTGATCAGCCAGAGCGCCTCGAATCAGAGTTTTTGCGTGGGGATCGTTTCGCCTATAACTCCTGCAACGGATTCCCAACAAGGAACCTTCACCATGAACTATGTGATCACGCCCCCCGCTATTCCGACCGTCGCCGTCGCGGCTTCAGACACACTTTTCCCCGTCAACCGCGTATACTGCGTCGGTCGAAATTATGCGGCACACGCCATCGAGATGGGGCATGATCCCGACCGGGAAGACCCCTTCTTTTTCAAGAAGGTGCCGGACAATCTCGTTCCCGCGTCGGCGTCCGATGGGGGCGGCACTTTCCCCTATCCATCGAAGACCAATGACGTCCATCACGAAATCGAACTTGTCGCCGCTCTTGCGACAGGCGGAACCGATATTCCCGTTGAAACCGCCATGGACTGCGTTTGGGGCTTCGGTGTCGGTATTGACATGACCCGTCGCGACCTCCAGGGCGAAGCAAAGGAGGCTGGCCGGCCATGGGACACGGGTAAGGCCTTCGATAACGCCGCGCCAATTGGTCGACTTCACCCGATCGAAGAAACGGGCAACATGGAAAGCGGCCGCGTTTGGCTGGAGGTCAACGGCGAAGTCCGCCAAGAGGGGGACCTGAACCAGATGATCTGGAAAATTCCGGAAATGATCAGCTATCTCTCAGGTCTGTTTACCCTGCGTCCATGCGACCTCATCTTCACCGGCACGCCCTCGGGCGTTGGTCCTGTTTCCGTCGGCGATGTTATGGTCGGCGGTATCGACGGCCTCAGTGGTATTAAAGTGATCGTCGGCTGATCGGATTCGAAGGGTTTCCTCCGATCCAGATCGGTGTGGAAATACGCTGCCTGTAAAAGCCGCCGAACCCGTTCTTGATTTCAATAATTTGGATCGAACGACCCATTCAGGATTACGCGGTCTGGCGCACGCTTAGGACGGCAGAAGTAGTGAGCCTTTTTCCACTCAACGCTTAAACTTTGATCCGCTCCGACTTGGGATCATAGAGAGGCCTCAGCGACGCCGAAGCGGCAACCATCTCGCCGGCCACCAGAACCTCAAAGCTCCCCTCAGTAACATAGGCCGCATCGATGCCACCATCATTGTGCACATACCCGAGCCCGATGGCCCGGCCCAGATGATGGCCGTACATGCCCGACGTTATGTAGCCGACAATTTCACCCTCCCGGAAGATGGGTTCGTTGTGATATAGAAGCGGCTCCGGGTCATTCAATTGAAACTGCACTAGACGCTTGTTCAGGTCACCGGCCTTCTGTTCCAACAGCGCGTCGCGGCCGATAAAGCCGTCGGGCTTGTCCCAGTCAACGGCAAAACCCAGACCTCCCTCCAAGGGCGTCTCTTCATCTGTGATATCGTGACCCCAGTGGCGGTAGCCCTTCTCCATCCGTAAGGAATTCACGGCATGCATACCCACATGGACGAGCGGCGTAGAGGTCAAGGTCTCATATACATGCAAAGCCATATCGCTGGGTATGTAGAGCTCCCATCCAAGTTCGCCAACGTAGGTAATCCGAGACGCGCGCACCATCGCGTAACCAAGTTCGATCTCCCGGCTGCTGCCGAAGGGAAAGGTTTCGTTCGAGAGGTCAACCGATACCAACGGCTGCAGTACGTCCCGCGCCCTTGGTCCCATAATCGCCAATACGGCATAGCCGGCAGTGACGTCGGTAGCAAAACAACGGGCATCGGGCGGCGTGTGGGATTGCAACCAGTGCATATCTCGGACCTGAGCGCCAGCTGAAGTAACTACGAGATAATCGTCACCGGCCAAACGCGTGACCGTAAGATCGGATTCAATCCCGCCCCTTTCGTTTAGCCATTGCGTGTAAACTGTGCAGCCGGGGTCCACGGCCACGTTGTTGGCACAGACTTGGTTTAGGACCGCTTCCGCATCCGCGCCCTGAACACGAAACTTCGCAAAGGACGACATATCGATCAGGCCCACGTCTTCGCGCACCGCCTTATGCTCAGCAGCAGAATAATCGAACCAATTTTGGCGTTTGAAGGAATATTCGTACTTAGCTTCCACTCCCTCTGGCGCATACCAATTTGGCCGTTCCCATCCGGCTACTTCGCCGAAACAGGCGCCGGCTTGCAAGTGACGGTCATGCAACTGCAGCCGGCGGACACCCCGCGAAGTCTTGTACTGGTGATAGGGCCAGTGCACATCATAGAGAAGCCCCAGCGTCTCCGTCACCCGATCGCGCAAGTACGCTTTGTTACCCTGGAACGGCATATTACGACGAATGTCGACGGAGTTAAGATCAAAGGGCGGCAAACCATCGCGCATCCAGGCCGCAAGCACCTGTCCAATCCCGCCGGCCGACTGGATACCGATGGAATTAAGGCCCGCTGCAACAAAAAGATTATCCACTTCGGGCGCCGGACCAATGTGATACCGATCGTCTTGCGTAAAGCTCTCCGGGCCACAGAAGAAGGTCTGAATGCCAAGTTCTTCGAATATCGGCATCCGGTGCATGGCACCCTCCAGGATCGGCATGAAGTGCTCAAAGTCGTCGGGCAACTGACCGAATTCGAAATCCTCGGCGATACCCTCCATGCCCCATGGCTTGGCCACGGTCTCGAAGGCGCCCAGCAGCATCTTACCTGCATCCTCCTTGTAGTAGGCACAGGCGTCATAGTCCCGATAGACCGGCAGATCAGGCGTGATCGAATCATGCGCTTCGGTGAGCACGTAAAAGTGTTCGCAGGCATGCAGCGGAACGTTAACGCCGATTTGGGCGGCAAAAGTTCGGGTCCACATGCCACAGGCCAACACAACTAGGTCCGCCGCGATATCGCCTGTGTCGGTTCGGACACCAACAGCATTGCCATCCTCAACTAGGACTTCCTCGACTTTGACGTGTTCGAAGATCTGCGCGCCGCCCATGCGCGCGCCCTTGGCTAACGCATGGGTAATGCCGACGGGGTCGGCCTGGCCATCCGATGGAATGAAGATACCTCCAATCACGTCATTTACGTTTAGTAGCGGGTAATAGTCCTTGCAGCCATCCGGCCCCAAGATATCGACCTTTAGGCCAAAAACCTTAGCCATATCGGCCCTGCGGACCAGATCTTCCATGCGCCCCTCCTGGGTAGCTGTGGAGAGAGACCCGTTGATCTTATATCCCGTTGCTTGGCCGGTTTCCTCTTCCAGGCTCAAGTAGAGCTCCGCAGTGTACTTGGCCAGTTTGGTCATATTCTGGCTGTCGCGAAGTTGTCCGATCAGGCCAGCCGCGTGCCAGGTGGTCCCCGACGTCAATTGCTTGCGCTCCAGCAGTACGACGTCGTCCCAACCAATTTTCGTCAGATGATACGCAATGGAGCAACCGATAACTCCACCGCCGACGATCGCGACCCGTGCTCGCTTGGGGAGTTCCTTAGCCATATTAATATACCTCTCTGATCCGTTTGGCGGCGAGAGCCAATCCATGATTACTCAATAGGTGGGTAGCCCAATAATGCTCAACGATCCTATCTCTCTCGTGCCCGGATTTCAGTTGCAATGCAGTTCTTCACGTGAGCATTGGAACAAATTCCCTCCATCGAGATAATAATGCTGCGCGCAAATCCACAATTGCAATCTAAGCTTAATGGTAAGGAGATGTCTCCCACGATCCGCTGCACATTTCCATATTCGGACTGGCGCGGTAGGTTGAAATTTAGGTAGTTTTGCCGAGGAAATCGACTTTCATGGCAACAATGGATCCGTCCTCGAGCCCGCCGTGGGTGCGCATGGCAATCGGTGGAAGCTCAGCGCTGTTCGTGGGTATGGGCCTGGGAAGGTTTTCCTACGCGCCAATGATCCCCATTCTTATCGAAGAAAATGCACTTAGTCCCGCCGAGGCCGGCTATGTAGGTGCATTCAACCTGGCCGGCTTTCTATTCGGTGTCCTGCTGCAGCCCGCGTTGCGCACCCATATCGGCGAGCGCGGCACCCTTCGCCTCTGTTTGTACACTGGCCTGGCCTGCTTGATCGCTAGCGCCGCCCCCCTCACCGCACCCTGGCTTTTCCCCTGGCTGGCATTCTGGCGCGGCCTGATTGGTGTCGCCGTTGGCACGATTATGGTCCAGGCCTTGGCCGTAGCCACCCGGACGGCACCCCCGGATAAGCTCGGCTTGGTTACGGGGATCGTTTTCACCGGGGTCGGTGGCGGCATCTTTCTTTCGGGCGTCGCCATACCGGCTCTGTTAGACCAAGGCCTGACGGCAACTTGGATCGCCGTTGCGGTGATCGGCGCCAGCGCGGTAGCGGTGGGACTATGGGCCTACGCAGGCCCAATTCCCGAAGCCACCGCGCCGAAGGCCGAGCCATCCTTACCATCACCACTATCGAGTGCAACGATACGCCTGGCAGCTGCACAGTCGCTATTTGTTATCGGCCTGATCCCACACACTATCTTTTGGGTCGATTATATCGTTCGCGGGTTGCACCATCCCATGACGATTGGAGGAATTCATTGGGCCCTATTCGGGCTCGGCGCATTGGTCGGTACCGCGCTATGGGGCCGGCTCGCGGATCAGATTGGGTTTCGTACGGGCCTAATTCTAGTGTTTGCCAGCCTAGCCATAGGTCTTATTGCACCCGTCGTTCATCCGGTGATGGGCATCCTGATTGCATCATCTCTGGTCGTCGGCGCGCAGCCCGGCTGTTCGGCGCTATTGTCCGGCCGCACTCAACAGATTTTCGGCAATGAAGGTATGTCGAGGGTCTGGAGACATATGACGCTGATCGGAAGCATCGGTCAGGGCCTCGGTGGCTATCTCTTGGTCGCTCTGTTCGACGCCACGGGCAGCTATGCGGCGATTTTCCTAATCGGAAGCGCGGCCATGGCCAGCGGTGCCCTGATTTCGGCCACCATAAGGTAAAACTAATTCGCGCCCAGACGTTCCGCCAATTCTGGGAAACTGTCGACGATGATGTCGTGGATTGGATTGGGCTCCGGGTCCGGCGGACCAGCCGGACCCCATTCGTCAGGACGCCGCACGAAGGCAGTCTTGAAACCCACGGCCTTTGCAGCATCCAAATCAAAGTTGTGACACGCCACCATACAGCATTCGCTGACATCTAGTTGCAGATACCGCGCCGCGGTCTCATAGGGCTCGGGCAGGGTCTTATACTTACCGATGGCCTCGCAGGAGATCACCGCATCCCAGCTCAATCCATTACGGCGGGCCGTATCGATGATAATCCGAAAGCTCAGGATCGTGAACGACGCGCAAATGTATTTGGCGCGAAGCTTCGGTAAGATACTGGAAAAATCCGGCCAACAAATAAAATTGTGTGGTCGATCGTAGGCCAGCGCGTGGCGCTCGTCCTCCGTCGCCGCGCGGAGCCCATTGGCGTCCAAAACCTCGTCCACCGCGGCCCGATGCGCACCGTCGAAGTTGTAGGCCGGCGGTTCTTCTTTGCCGAGGTTTAGCATGCGCCCAAGTGATCCCTTACGGATCTCGTTCGCTAGTACTGCCCAGTCTGCGTTTACGCCGTGCGTCACTCCCAATTCCTCGAGCCCGGTCTTAAAGCCCGTGTGCCAATCTAAAATAGTGCCCCCAGTATCGAAGGTTAGCGCCTTAATTCCGTCCAAGCTCATGAAAATTCACTCCTTGCGTGCTTAGCCGTTTTCAGATCGTCATAGAACAGCCTGCTGTCTTTGGAACCGTTGCCTTGGTTCTATGAGAGAACAAACCGCCTCATCGCAACAATTGCATCCCACCAATAATCCGCTAATTCCCTGGCGGATTTGTTAGAATGTCAGCGCTGATATCGTCGATACTATGTAGCCCGCAGAGACCCATGGCAGTGTCGATCTCCTTGGCGTAAATATCTAACATATGCCGAACACCCGCTTCCCCCGCCACTGAGACGCCCCATAATTGTGGCCGCCCAAGCAGGCATGCCGTCGCACCCAAGGCTCGCGCGATGATCACGTCCGTGCCGCGCCGCACACCACCGTCTAAGAGAACGGGTACGCGTCCAGCCACCTGACGAACAACTCCTGGCAGGGCCTCCAGCGATGAGATGGCACCGTCCAACTGCCGCCCACCGTGGTTGGAGACGACCAGGCCGTCGACGCCGTTCTGGACGGCGGCCTCCGCCTCGTCAGGGCTGAGAATACCCTTAATGATCAACGGCTTCTTTGTCATCCCCCTGATCCAATCCACATCATCCCAAGTAAGCCCCGGGTCCAAGAGATCGGCCATGCGCGCGGCTAACTGCTTGATGTCTGCCTTTTTCCCCGGCCGAACATAGTTTCCAAAAGTAATTCGGCTGAGTTCGCCGCGCATTCGCCAGAACCATTTGTACTTGCCCAACATGGCCGCATACTGGCTGGGTGAAAATTTTGGTGGAATGGTGAACCCGTTGGCCAGATCGCGCTCGCGCTTGCCCAATACCTGGTTGTCGATCGTGAGCACGATGGCATCGTAGTCAGCGACCTCAGCCCTGCGTACCAATTCCTCGGTGAAGTCCCTATCGCGATAGAGAAACACCTGCATCCAGCGCGGATGAGCCTGCGTTTCCGCCAGCGCCTCCAATGTGCAGACGGACCCATGGCTTAGGCAGAACCCCGTCCCAGCCGCCGCCGCCGCCCGAGCCGTGGCCTGTTCACCGTCGGGCCAAAATAAACCTGAGAGCCCGGTAGGACCAATCATCACCGGCATTGATAGCTTGTTACCGAACAGGTCGATCGACAGGTCACGTTTAACGGCACCGTTCATGGGTTTGGGCACCAACCAATAATCATCGAAGGCGCTCTCGTTGCGCCGTCGGGTCCGTTCGTCCTCGGCCGCACCGTCGGCAAAATCAAAAATGGGTTGCGGAAGCTGGGCCTGGGCAAGCCGGCGCATGGTTTCCACGTTATAAGACTTCTTCCGCCAGGACATATTTTTGCCTTAAGTGGGATCGCCTTTTCCTTGAGCACTAACATGCTAGCATGTCTGCCAACAGAGAAAAAACAACCCAGAGATAAAGGACAGAGAGATGATCGAAGACCCTCCTCTGATGACCATCCGCCGGAATTTCACTCGCCCCACCACCGATCAGGTGGACGCTTTTCGGGGTGTGCCCTGCGGCTTCGTGGTTGATGCCATGCAGGGGCGGGGCGCGTTGGATTACCGGATCAAGCCGATCAGCAACAACCACGCTGTTTTCGCCGGCGTCGCTGTTACATGCGACAACGGCCCCGCCGACAACCTGGCCGCATTCTGTGCCATGGAGGTAGCAGCACCCGGGGACGTAATTCTGGCGGCCGCTGATGGCTTTACAGAAACGGCCGTAAGCGGTGACCTAATGCTGGGGATGGCGCGAAACAAAGGTGTAATCGCATTCGTCACCGACGGCTTGGTTCGTGACATCGATGGTATTATTGAGATCGGCATGCCGTGCTTCGCCAAGGGCGTAACACCCAACTCGCCAGTCCGCAACGGCCCGGGCACAGTCGGCGCGCCCATTGTCATCGGCGGCGTCGCCGCACAGTCTGGCGATATTGTTATCGGCGACATCAACGGCGTCGTCGTCGTGCCACACGCCATGATCGACCATGTCCTAGATCAACTGGAAACCATTAAGGTCGCCGAAACGGAAATGGACGCCAAGGTCAAGGCCGGCTTGACCACCCCCCCGTTCATCGAGGACTTCATGAATTCAAAACAGGTGAAGGAGGTCGACTGAACGTTTCGGTTCGGCGACAAAAAAATGAGTGGCTACGCATTACTCTGGAGGAACGATTCCTCCCCTGGCCGCATACCATCATGATCTGCTATGGCATAGTAAATAGATGCTGCACGCGAGTATCGAAGGAACCAACAAATGAGTGACATGTATGACCCCCGTACCTTCCAGGCACGCACCTTTCATGACGCCACCGAAGCCTTTGCCGAAAATTCGGACACGCCACGTGCATACTTGGAGCGCTGCCTAGAGGTGATCGCGCAGAAAGAACCCACTGTTCAGGCCTTTGCCACCTTCAACGAAGAAAGTGCCCGGGCCGCCGCCGATGCTAGCAGCAAACGCTGGAAGGCTGGCAGCCCCTTATCCCCCATCGACGGAATGCCCGTGGGGGTTAAGGATCTCCTCGAGACCAAAGATATGCCAACGCAGATGGGCTGCGAAGCCTATACCGGTAACTTTCCAAAAAACGATAATGCCGCCGTCTGGGCGCTTCGAGAGGCAGGCGCTGTGATCGCGGGAAAAACCGTGACCGCCGAATTAGGCGGCAATCACCCCGGCCCCACCACCAACCCCTTCGATCCGGCCCGCACTGCCGGCGGATCCTCATCAGGCTCAGCCGCAGCCGTAGCTGCGGGCATGTTACCCGCCGCCATCGGCACCCAAGTCGGCGGCTCAATCATTCGTCCCGCGGCGTTTTGCGGAAACTTTGCCTTAAAACCAAGCCAAGGCGGTCTTCACCGCGGAGAACGCCAGGCCACCTCCATGAGCACCCACGGCCCCCACGCGGGCTGCTTTGAAGACATGTGGCGCGTCGCCATCGAAATTGCCAAGCGCACCGGCGGCGACCCCGGTCGCGCGGGCCTGATAGGCCCCGACAATGCGCCGGCCCCAGTCAAACCGGAACGGCTGATTATCCTGGAGACTGAGGGCTGGGGCCGCGTCGACGCCGCCAGCCATGAAGCGTTTGCGGAATTACGCAACCACTTTGAAGCAGCGGGCATTTTCATATCTGGCCGGTGCAGCAACTCTGACGTCGACGCCCTGGAGACAAGCATCGCCAACGCCACCCATGTGTGCGGTATGATCACTGCCTGGGAAAATCGGTGGGCATTACGCAATCTCATCAACCGCCACCCGAACGGCGTCAGCCAACGAACGCAGGACACCGTCGCCAAAGCCGAAGCCATGACCCCCGATGATTACCGCGGACTGCTCCGGCGTCGCGAACATGCTCGCCTATGCCATGCGAATCTAAGGTCTCACGCCGAAGCGGTGATTACCTTCGCTTGCCCCGGCCCTGCCCCGCTTTGGCCCGGTGATCAACAAGGCAAACCCTTGACCCCGCAGCCAACCGGTGATCCCGTTTTCAACTACCCAAGTTCCATGCTGGGTGCCCCGGTGGTCACTATCCCAATGATGGCCACCAGTGGTCTACCAGTCGGATTGCAGGTCATGGGACAGCCGAACGAGGATGCACGGGTCGCGGCCATTGCGCGTTGGGTTCATGAGTCGTTACCGCCAGCAGTGGTCCCGTAAGCGGCATATCACAGGCAAGATATTTAAAATTCACCCCGAAATTATCATATACAGTCCCCTGTTACATTGAATCTGCCAAAGTAAGAAAGATTGCCAAATGCCAATCACCGAAACCGAACTTGCTGACGCTCGTAAGGTCTGGGGTGAAGTCCTTGTCGCGATTGCCAAAGCCTATGAGATGGATGGGATAAAAGGCGCTCGCTCGGTCGCCGAAAGGGCGTTGGACACCATCTACGGTTACAACCTGGGTCCCGTTCTCTTTAAACCTACCATGGCAAGCGGCGAAAAGACCTTCCGCCCAACCAGAAATGGTGCCTTAGCTTACTTTATCGGCCACGATGTCGATTTTCCCGACGATAGTGGGTTTGGTCTCAAAAACTGGCGAACCGTGGAATCGGAAACCGCCGCAAGCTTTATAGAAGGTGACGTGGCCATGTGGATGGGCTGGGTCATCATGACCGAGAAAGACGGTCAGGTAACCAAAGTCGATAAGAGCTTTGGCTATAAGAAAGATGCGGAGGGCACCCTGCGCATAATCTTACACCACTCCTCTCTGCCCTATCAGCGCTAAAAGCAGACGCCCGGCTGATTATCAGGACGTGGTCAAAGCCTAGACGGTAATCTTTGCCTTTAGAACAAAATTGATATCCGGGCCCCGTTAGGGATTACTTTGCGCGGAACAAAATTTTGCGGACCGAGGCGCGGTTCATGCCGCCGGTGTCGTCGCTATCGGCAGCAATTAGAATATGCGCGGCTTTGGTCGGCGTCGAACCGAAGGCGCGTTCGTGATCGGCGATGATATCGAATTCCTCATACAACCATTCTCCCACGGGGGATTTCGCATTTCGGCAGATGATCATGGCGTTGACCGCGCCGAAGAAGGGGCTCTCGATCATGTCACCGGCCTTACCGAAGCCGCCCCAAACGTAGGAGAGCCCCCGACTGGGCGCGTTGGCGCCGCGCGCCATTTCAACCAAGGGACGCATCATCTTCTCGGAAAAGGACGCGGTGTCCGGGTCATAGGGAAAGGTAACGTAGAGTGCCACGGCGCGGTCGTCTTCACCCTTGACGCTGAGGTCAGATTCAACGACGCGGTTTTCGATCCTCCATTCCCAATTCAGCACCGGCATCTTGGAGAGGTCGGTGGCGACTTCCTTGCCGATCATCGAAACGCTACTATCCGTCTCAACTTCGACGCAGCCTTCACCGCAACTGGCAAACCGGTTCGGCTGTTTGTCATCGAAAGTAATCTGCTCCCAACCTTGTTCCATCAGTTCCAGGGGTAACTCAACGTTCGGTCCGGCAAAGGCTGAAACGAACAACAGCCAGGTGCTGGCGATCACCGACAGGGCAAATGACCAAGGCTTCAATGAACTTTCCCGGTTCGTGCACATTGTGTGTTCGAAACGTAACAACGCTAGCACACCCGTATGGGCATTCAAATTCCATGCGCTTGATTTGACGGTGGCGAATTTAGATAAAGCTTGGCGTCGCCTAGGCATCACGCCAGGCTGTCCATTAACGTCTGAACATCACCGCTAGGGGTTCACACAAAATGACGTCAACCACCGTTGATCATCTGCTCAACCAAGTTCGAGCTTTCGGTCGCATTGGCTATCTCGAATTTCGGCGCCGGCAGCAGCCGGTTGGTCCATGGGGGAGGAACCGGACCCGGCGCTATTTACCAAAGCCGGAGCATTGAACTTGATGGGTATAGAAGTGCCTGCGGATCTAGGTGGCCTAGGATTGAGTTTCGCCGTGAAGGCCCAAGTCTGCGAAATCATCGCTGCGGCCGATTTCGGCATCGCCATGGCCCTGGTCAATTCCCACAACGTGGCGGCGCGCCTGTGCCGAACAGCGCCGCCGAATGTTCGGGACAAGCACCTGCCGAGATTGTTGTCAGGAAAGCTACGCGGCTGCACTGCCTTGACCGAGCCCGGCGCGGGATCGGATTTTGCGTCCATCGTCACCCAAGCATCGAAGATCGACGGGGGGTGGCGGTTGAGCGGTGAGAAGGCCTGGATTATCAACGCCCGCCACGCCAAGGTGTCCATTGTTTTCGCCCAATGCGGCGAGATTGGAGATATGAGCGGGATCAGCGCCTTTGCCGTCGACCTTTCGGCGCCCGGGGTCCAACGGTACGCCATCGACGGCCCGTTTCAGCAGACCAGTATAGGCACGGGCGGCTTTACCTTGGACAAGGTGGAGATTGCCGAAGATTGCCAATTGGTCGCGCCTGGCAAAGCGTTCAAGACAGTCCTATCGGAAATCAACGGCGCTCGAGCCTACGTGGCGGCCATGTGCAACGCTATGCTACGCGCCGCCATCACTGAAGCCAGCGCCTACGGTGCGCGCCGAACGACCTTTGGTGTGCCCCTCAAGGATCATCCGTCCTGGCAGCATGCTCTTGACGCCGTGCAGGCAGACCTTACCGTCGCGGAAGGACTGGTCGCGCGCGCAGTCAAGGATGTGGATAGGGGCGCTGACGCCCAACTGTCAGCCGCCGAGGCAAAGGTTGAGTGCATCCTGATCTGCCAGCGCCACATGCCGAGGCTATTGCACGCCATGGGCGCGGAAGGTCTCCGCCCGGCGCACTGTTTCACCCGGCATTTGGCAGCCGCCCAGGTGGCCGGCTTCACCGATGGGGCGACAAACATGCTGCGCGACCGAGTGGCAAGGCTGAAACAAACTGCCTCGGCAGATTAGGCGAACCGGATAGTCGATATGGATCAGGCCTCCCAAGAGTTTCAGCCCCGGGTTTTGGCCCGGCGGGAACCGGAGCGCTTAGCCTTTCGCATGTGCGACACGGGCCAGGACGTGACCTTTGCTCAGCTTGAGGCCCGAGCCAACCAGGGGGCTCATCTGTTGCGTGTCTGCGGAGTTGGTGTCGGCGACCACATCATGGTGTTGATGGAAAATCGTCGCGAGTTCCTAGAACTCTGTTTTGCCGCTGACCGAGCCGGCATCTATTACACCACCGCCAGCACCCATCTAACCCATGACGAGCTCAGCCATATCGCCGTCGATTGTGGTGCTAAACTGGTCATCATATCGGAGAAGTTCTTGGATGTAGGTAAAAAACTCCGCGCCATTCTAGCACCCAAGGTGCACATGTTCCTGATCGAGGACACGGCCTTAGACACAGAAATGGAGAGCTGGCCCAAGGCCATGGCAGCGCAACCCGAAACGCCTATCGACGACGAGTTACAGGGCCTCGATATGCTCTATTCGTCGGGCACCACTGGTATGCCGAAGGGGATCAAGTGGCCGCTTACCGGTGAGCCGTTAGAGGCGCCGTCCATGCTGGTGAGCCTCCTTAGCTCACTATTCGGCTACGACGCCAACACCCGCTACCTGTGCCCCGCCCCGCTTTACCACGCAGCGCCGCTTCGCCACACGATGGTGACCCTGAAGATGGGAGGCGCCGCCTACATCATGTCCAAGTTCGATGCGGAGGGCGCGCTTCAAATCATTGAAGCGGAGAGGATCACTCACAGCCAATGGGTGCCGACCATGTTCATCCGGATGCTGAAACTTCCAGACGATGTTCGTCTGCGAAATGACACGTCCTCAATGATCATGGCTATCCACGCCGCCGCGCCCTGTCCCGCCGACGTGAAGTATCACATGATAGCATGGTGGGGCGATATCATCGTCGAATACTACGCTGGCACGGAAAATAACGGCTTCACCTGCCTCGATACTGCCGAATGGCTGACCCACGAAGGTTCCGTTGGCCGGGCCAAAATGGGCGTCATCCATATTTGTGACGAAAATGGTCAGGAACTTCCCATCGGGAAGGAAGGCGAGGTCTACTTCGAGAACGGTCACCAGTTTGAGTACCACAACGATCCGGACAAAACCACTCAAGTTACCAACCTGGAGGGATGGACAACGCTTGGCGACGTCGGCCGCGTCGATAAAGAGGGATATCTCTATCTGAAGGACCGGAAGTCCTTCATGATCATTTCCGGCGGGGTCAACGTATACCCGCAGGAGACGGAGGATGTCCTGATCGGACATCCGGCGGTGTTGGACGTGGCGGTCATCGGGGTGCCGAACCCCGACTACGGCGAAGAAGTGAAAGCCGTCATTCAACTCGGACCCGATAAAGAGCCCTCCAAAGACCTGGAGGAGAACCTGATGGCACTCTGCCGGGAAAAGCTCTCGGCGATCAAATGCCCCCGAAGCATCGATTTCCGCAACACGCTTCCGCGCACCGAGACGGGCAAACTGTTCAAGCGAAGATTACGGAATGAGTACTGGTCGCGGTGACGGTAGTCCGTTCGCTTTTCAGGATGGCTTCCCAACGAGAGACGTCCGCAAGGGGCTGTCGCCGCTATTCATCATTTCCGTCATCAGGACGCGCCAACGCATGATCGGGAGCGGCGTCAATATTGCCCTGCAACCGCATGACCTCGCTCTGGATTTCAAACATCAATCTACTTGATTGCTGGTGCAATTCTATAAGGCGATCCACCTTGCCTTGCAGATTCGCAGTCTCATCTGTGTTCACCGTAACGTAGAGTTCGAGGGGCGAACCCTCACCGTTGAGCAACCAGAGTGGCGGAATACTCAATACGCCGGCCAACAACTGAAGCTTATTGGCACGCGGCTCTGAACGATCTGTTTCCCAATTGTGCAACGTCTTCGACAGAACGCCCGATCGCCTTGCCAACTGCGATACAGTCAACCCGCGGGCTTCACGAGCCTTTTGGATCCGACCGCCCATCGTAACTTCCCCGTTGCCCGCGGATAGCTCCAGATCGGAAACCGATTTCGGTGGCTCGACAATCTTCAGATGACCGGTTGCGGAATTTCTTTCCTTAGTGCTTTTGCGAATGGCCATCCAATGTTCCCGCCGTATGTCCCAAGTTTCCTGACATTTTTCGTCACGCACGATCGCCACGCATCCTGAGTAGATCTATAACGCAGCGTTAGGGTAGGTAGCCACCTATGGGGTGTCAAATCACCCTTCGGTCGCTCTGTGCGTTCCCCCATGCTTCCTAGGTATGGCGCTTAATTTCGAGCCAGAAACAAAAACGGGGCGACCGAAGTCGCCCCGCTTGATGGTTCCCGCAATGGGTAGGGTCAGATCGCTTCGAAGGTCATACGAAGCTTGTCGATCATCTCGTCGATATGTACTTTCTCAGACGCAAACGGCGGCGCGACGATGCCGGCGTCACCCGTGAACTTCACGTGCATGCCGTTCCAGAAAAGATCCTTCTGGGTTTGCGTGCCCAAGGCTCCCGGCGAGCCCTTGGGATGAAGTTCAACAGCGCCCAAAAGGCCATATCCCCGAATATCCTTGACCACGTCTAGGTCCCGCAGGCTGAACAGGCCGTCCAAGAAGTAGTCGCTGAGGCTGGCCGCCTTGCCGAAGCTTTGTTCCTCTTCATAGATCTTCTGCACGGCGATACCGGCCGCACAGGCCGCCGGGTGCCCCGAGTAAGTGTAGCCATGGAAGAATTCAATGGCGTTCTCGGGCGCCGCTTCGGTAATCGTCTTATAGACTTGATCGTCGACGGCCACCGCGCCCATAGGCTGAGCGCCATTGGTCAGAGCCTTGGCCATGGTCATCATGTCCGGTGTCACTCCGAAGGCCTGGGACGCGAAGGGCATACCCAACCGGCCAAAGCCGCAGATAACCTCATCAAACACCAGGAGGATGCCGTGATCGTCGCAAATTTCGCGGAGCCGCTCCAAATACCCCTTCGGCGGCACCAACACGCCTGTAGACCCAGCAATAGGCTCAACGAACACGGCAGCGATGGTGGAGCCCCCGTAGGTTTCGCAGAACCGAGCCAAGTCGTCAGCCATATCAACGCCCGTTTCCGGCTGACCGCGAACGAAAAGTTCGTCCGAGTTCCAGGTGTGGCGCATGGCGACCACGTTCGGCATGACGGAGGTGAAGGTTTCTCGATTCTTGACCATGCCCGACAGGGACACGCCTCCGATGTTGACGCCGTGGTAGGCCCGCTCGCGCGAGACGAACCGGGTCCGCTGCCCTTCGCCTCGAGCCCGGTGATAAGCCATCACCATCTTCAGCGCCGTATCGATCGATTCAGACCCCGAATTGACGAAGAATACATGGTTGATAGGATCGGGAGTTATGCGCGCCACCAGATTGGCCAACTCGAATGCGCCCGGCGTCGAGGTCATGAACGGCGACGCATAATCGTTTTCCAAGAGTTGGTGGTAAACGGCTTCGGCAATTTCCTTGCGGCCATGGCCTAACGGACAACAGAACAGTCCGGATGAGCCATCAATCACCGTGTCGCCTTTGTGATTGGTCAGGTAGACGCCCTTGCCGCCGACGATCAGGCGCGGATCAGCCTTGAACTCACGGTTCGAGGTGAATGGCATCCAGTGTTGTTCGAGATCGTTTGTTTGATATTGCATACTGATTTCCTCCCGAAGGCCGCCACCGCAGCGTGGCGGGCGCGTCCACAAAATACGACAGGCCACCGTCACCTTGCCCGACAACCTAGTGTACCATAGACTTTGCCCTAGCTCCATCGAATCCGATTGTCTAGCCCTATCGGCCCACTCCCCTGCTCCCAAGATTCAAAATTGGGGATGGATTGCGTCACCGTGCCCCAGCGTGGCATGTTCATGGGTCTAATTTTGGAAAATGCGAGGCCCCCAAGAGGAGCATTAATCTTTTTTGTACATTGTCATTCACAATTTTATTTATTGAGACAAAAGGTCTCGTTTAATGTCCTTCTAACTTGACGCGATGCTCAATGTATGGTTTCACCCGCATAAATTACAATTAACGGTATCATTTGTATCATTAATAGGAATTATATCATCTAACGCGAACTGGAGACGACGATGAAAATGACCACTGAAGAGGCCTTCGTTAAGGTCCTCCAAATGCACGGCATCGAACATGCGTTCGGGATTATCGGCTCGGCCATGATGCCCGCGTCGGACTTGTTCCCGAAAGCTGGCATTACCTTTTGGGATTGCGCCCACGAAACCAACGCTGGCATGATCTGTGACGGGTATACCCGCTCGACGGGAAAGATGGCCATGGCTATCGCACAAAATGGACCGGGCATCACCGGTTTCGTCACACCCATCAAAACGGCCTATTGGAATCATACGCCGATGCTCCTGGTGACCCCTCAGGCAGCAAACAAGACCATGGGCCAAGGCGGCTTCCAGGAAGTGGAACAAATGGCGCTTTTCAAGGATATGGTCTGCTATCAAGAAGAAGTCCGTGACGCATCACGGATTCCGGAAGTCCTGAACCGGGTGATAGAACAGGCCTGGCGCGGTTCCGCGCCGGCGCAGATGAACGTGCCCCGCGACTTCTGGACCCAGGTTATTGATGTGGAACTGCCGCAAATTGTGCGTTTTGAACGGCCGGCCGGCGGCGCTAAGGCCATCTCCGAAGCCGCCGAGATTCTGTCCAAAGCTAAGTTCCCGGTGATTTTATCGGGCGCAGGTGTGGTCATCGGTGACGCGATCCCCGATTGCATGGCCTTGGCCGAGCGTCTCGATGCCCCGGTGTGCTCAGGCTACCAACACAATGACAGTTTCCCGGGCAGTCATCCTATGGCCGCTGGCCCACTCGGCTATAACGGCTCCAAGGCAGGCATGCAGCTGATCGCCCAAGCGGACGTCGTCCTCGCCCTCGGCACGCGCCTGAACCCCTTCTCCACCCTCCCCGGCTACGGCATCGACTACTGGCCAAAGGGTGCGAAGATCATCCAGATCGACATCAACCCCGACCGCATTGGCCTCACTAAGCCCGTGACTGTCGGCATCTGCGGAGACGCCAAGCAAGTTGCCCAGTCGATTCTGGCCCAGCTCTCATCCTCGGCAGGCGACACCAACCGCCAAGAGCGCAAGGCAATCATTCACCAGACCAAGTCCGCTTGGGCCCAGGAGCTCTCCAGCCTGGACCACGAAGAAGACGATCCCGGCACAGTCTGGAACGCCGAAGCTCGGATCCGCGACGCCGACCGCATGTCACCCCGTCAGGCTTGGCGCGCCATTCAGGCGGGCCTACCAACGGAAGCGATCATCTCGTCTGATATCGGCAACAACTGCGCCATCGGCAATGCCTACCCCACCTTCGAGGAAGGTCGGAAGTACCTGGCACCGGGCCTTTTTGGGCCTTGTGGCTACGGCTTCCCCTCGATCTTAGGCGCTAAGATAGGAAACCCCGATACCCCCGTCGTCGGTTTCGCCGGCGACGGCGCCTTCGGGATCTCCATGAACGAGATGTCGTCCTGCGGCCGAGAGGAATGGCCCGCCATCACCATGGTCATCTTTCGCAACTACCAGTGGGGCGCCGAGAAACGTAACACAATCCTCTGGTACGACGACAACTTCGTCGGCACGGAATTGGACCCGCAACTAAGCTACGCCAAAGTTGCCGAAGGCTGCGGTCTGAAAGGTGTCACGGTACATAGCCAGGACGAACTAACCGAAGCCCTTAAAACCTCGTGCGAAGAGCAGAAGAACGGTGTCACCACTTTCATCGAAGTCATTCTTAACCAGGAACTGGGTGAGCCCTTCCGTCGCGATGCCATGAAAGCGCCGGTGCCGGTAGCGGGTATCGACCCCAACGACATGCGTCAGCAGCAAGTCTAAGGCTTGCGCCAACGCACAAGACCCAGGGCAGGATGGCTTCCTCTACCAACCGGCCCTATACTATTCCGGAAATCGGAGCCTTCCCATGCTGAGCGAAAAACCCTTCGAAGTGCCTCCCTACCTGCTAGACCGCATTGAAGGTATGGATCGGGTCCGCATGGCTATCGCCGGCGCAGATCATCCCATCGCCCTGAAAAGCGCCCGCCAAGGTGCGGATGCAGGCCTAATCGATCCCGTTCTGGTGGGCGATGCAGATATCATTCGCGCCGCCGCCCGCGACATTGATTGGGACATCACCAGCTTTGCGATCGTCGACGCC
>CAZNWX010000005.1:0-23347 GCA_964576415.1 uncultured Magnetovibrio sp.
CGCCGCCGAAATTGCTTCAGGAATACCGTAGAGGCGAAGCGTGATTTCTGTGATCACGCCCAAGGTCCCCTCCGACCCCACGTAGAGCCGCGTCAGGTCATACCCAGCGGACGATTTCCGCGCCCGACGGGACGTTCGAATGATCCGGCCGTCCGGCAGAACCACGGCCAACGACAAAACGTTTTCGCGCATGGGGCCGTCCCGGACGGCATTGGTCCCAGACGCCCGGGTCGCCGTCATACCGCCGATCGAAGCGTCGGCTCCTGGATCGATGGGGAAAAAAAGGCCCGTATCGCGAAGGTATTCGTTCAACTGCTTCCTACGCACACCGGGCTGCACGGTCACGTCCAGGTCTTCGGCGTTCACGTTCAAGACCTTGTCCATCTGCGTCAGATCGATGCACACGCCGCCCCGAAGCGCCGCCACATGACCCTCTAGCGATGTTCCGGTTCCGAAGGGCACGATAGGCACCTTGCGCGCCGCACAGATCTTTACGATCTCGCTGACCTCTTCCGTGGAATGGGCAAAGACGACTGCACCCGGCGGGAATACGCCCGGGAAGCCCTCGCCATGCCCGTGGTGTTCACGAACGGCCGCGGAAGTGGAGAGCCGATCGCCGACGACGGCGCGCAACTCCTCCAGAAAATCGTCCTCAAGCTCGACCGGGTCGGCAATGACTTGGGCACACATTGAATTTCCTCGCGTTTTGGAGACGTGTGGTGGATCTAAATAGCCATTATGTCGGCGGGCTGGTCAACTCACGTTTCAATTCCAACATACGCGAGCGTATTTTTGGCGTGTTTGGATGAATGGCCAAAGCCTGCTCCGAAACCCTGAGTACCGCCTCGCCTTTTTCGATAGCATCGAAGATCACACCTAGGCCGGAGAGCGCGCCGAAGTGGCGGGGCTCTTAGTCTAACGTGCGTTGGATATCTTTCACGGAGGGAGTGTAACGGCCCAACGTGTAGAAGTTTGTCGCCCTCTTCTTCCTGCCTTCGGAGAAATTGGTGGCTAATCCGACAACCTTATCGAAGGCTGCCAGTGATTTTCTTAGAGCGTCATGTTGCACACTAAACATACCAATCGCCATGAACTTCTTCACTTCAGGATCCCTATGCGTATGTTAAATATCTCAGAGCCGTCTCTCGATAAACTGCGCTTGGGCCAACTCCTGGGCGGACTGCAACTGCCGGCGTAAATCGCCTAGTTTTGCGTCGTTCTGATCGGCGCGTACGGGCAGCACCACCAGCGTCGTGAATATCAATGTGGCAAAAAGGAACTGGACGTCGTCGCCTCCAGAGGCCCGAAGTATCGCTGAGGACATGGGCACCACGTCTGTCCGGTTCAATGGCGATACGGGGCGCACGACCTACGTAACGAAACGTAGGTCTTTGAAAATGCAACCATCCTTAGCTGCCCTACAAAGTCAGGTATATAATGACGGTGTACCACATAAGGATTACGTATCTGGTCATTCAAAGGCTTTGGGTGCGGGCCCGCCGGTAGCCCAATCTAAGAGCTCCACTGTGTGCACGACAGGCAGCCCATCTTCTGTGTTCATGCCACCGCCAATCTGTATCAAACAACCAATGTTTCCCGTGGCGACCACATCTGCCTTGGTATTCATTAAGCTCGCCACCTTGCGGTGCTTCAAGCGAGACGCCAAATCCGGCTGCATGATGTTATAGGTCCCTGCCGACCCGCAGCACAAATGCCCCTCCGCCGGCTCTCGGACATCGTAGCCCGCCATCTTCAGCAAAGTTTTGGGGGGTGCCGTCAATCTCTGGCCGTGCTGCATGGAACAAGCCGAATGATAGGCCACGACCGGTGCACCAGTGGGCGCTGCCGCCACCTGCAGTTCCAGCGTCTCCATCACCTCGGTGATATCCTTGGCGATATCCGACACCCAAACCGCCCGGTCAGCCCATTCCTGTTCGGTCCGCAGCATGTAGCCGTAATCCTTAATCGTTGTGCCGCAACCGGACGCGTTTATTACCACCGCATCCAAGCCACCGTCCTGATCGCGAAGCGTCTCCCAAGCGGCGATATTGGCCTTGGCAGCTGAATGCGACCCAGCCTCGTCGCCCATGTGATGGACCAGCGCACCGCAGCACCCCGCACCTTCGGCGACCACAACCTCGCAGCCGTGTCGGGTTAAAAGGCGCACGCTGGCTTCGTTGATAGCCGGACGCAGGACCTGTTGCGCGCAGCCGTTCATTAACGCCACTCGCATACGGCGCGGCCCCTCGGCCGGAAAAGTTTGCGGCCGGTCGACGGGCGACAATCCCTTGAACCGAGCCGGCGACATACCGACCAATCCCTTCAATCGGCCGGGCAAAAATGCCGCAAAGGGTCGAACCAACGCACTGGCTATCAGCGACAGTTGGAACAGGCGTGGATTTGGGATGACGGTGGCCAAAAACTTGCGCAGCAATTGCTCGGCTAAGGGCCGGGTATGCGTCGCTTCAATGCGCGCCCTAGCCAGGTCAACCAGATGCATGTAGTGTACGGACGCCGGACAAGTGGTCATGCAGGATAGACAGCTCAGGCAACGATCAACATGGGTAACCAGGGTCTCTGATGCCGGCTTGTCGGTCTCCAGCATGTCGCGGATCTGATAGATGCGACCACGCGGGCTGTCCAGTTCATCGCCCAGAAGCACATATGTCGGGCAAGTGGCCGTACAAAATCCGCAATGCACGCATTTTCGTAGAATGTCGTTGGCAGCGGCGATATCCGGCGTCGCCAGCTGGGCCTCGGAAAAATTGGTCTGCACGGATCAGGGCTCCTTGTGCATGCGTCCCGGATTGAGAATACCGCTGGGATCGAAGCCGTCCTTGATGCGCCTGGTGATGTCATCTAAAGGGCCTTCCTGAGGCTCGAAAACGGAAACCCGGTCGCGCACATCTTCAGGCGCGCGGATTAACATGGCGTGACCACCAACGGCGGCGACGCGCTGGCGCACGACGTTGGCGCAAGCGTCGGGTGCGACCCCAAGAGCCAGCCAGATCAGCCCGCCACCCCAGTCGTAAAGGGCTTCCCCCGGCCGGCCCTCCAGGATCTGCAGGGCCACGCGGGAGCCTTCCGTGGGGGGTACAGACAAACGCCAGATGTGACGTTCTTGATCAGCGGCCAGGTATGTGGCATCTCGGATTTCGCGCCATAAGGTCTGCGAATTCTCGGTATGCAGCTCCTCCGTGTCGCCCAGTGGGGCCAACAGGGCGCGCAGCGCTTCGCAACGGTGCGCCACGGAGGGCTCCGGGCCCTCCACGCGGATGGCGGTGACGGCACGTCCCCCGCCGGCCACGTAATCCACCGCCGAGCGCCCAGCAACCGCGGCCGGCAGGTGCGCCGCGCCGGAGACCTCATGCGGGCTGGCCAAGGCCTCGGTCATGGCCTTGGTGCCGCCGTGATCATAGATGCCGTCCTTCGCCCAATTGACGAGAACGGTGCGGATTTTCTCAGGGGCGGGCAAAACCTTCACGGTCACTTCTGTCATGGCAGCCAAGGTCCCATAGGACCCGGCCATGAGCTTCGAAAGATCAAACCCAGTCACATTCTTGACTACCCGTCCCCCGGACTTGAACATCTCGCCCCGACCACTTACGGCGGTGAAGCCCAGAAAATGGTCTCGCGCCGAGCCGGCTTTGATGCGCCGCGGACCGGCAAGGTTGCACGCCAGCAACCCGCCCAACGTGCCGCCACCCACCGGGTTGCCCAACAACGGACCAAGGTCCGGGGGTTCGAACGCCATTTGCTGTTTGTGATCGTTCAGCAAGGCTTCCACCTCTGCCACCGGTGTCGCCGGGCCAGCGCTCACAACCAGTTCGGCAGGCTCGTAGAACGACACGCCAGAGAGCGCGGAAAGATCAAGGACGTGCTCCAGCTCCGTCGGCCGGCCCAGCATGGATTTCGAACCGGTGCCGCGAACTTCCAGCGGCTTCTTCTCCGCGGCAGCCCACTTGATGGTGTCCAGGACCTGGTCCTCAGTTTCGGCTTTGAGCATTTCTGTCATTAGCTAGAACCTGGGTATGTCTGGGAACGGCACTTGGCCATGGTGTATGTGCATTTTGCCCAATTCAGCGCAGCGGTGCAGCGTTGGGTAGACCTTGCCCGGATTCAAAAGATGTCTCGGATCGAAGGCGCATTTGACGCGCTGTTGCTGTTTCATATCGTCCTCGGTGAACATCTCACCCATGAGGTCGCGTTTCTCCACGCCGACGCCATGTTCGCCGGTGAGCACGCCGCCCACCTCCACACAGAGCCTGAGGATGTCGGCGCCGAATTTCTCCGCCGCCTCCAACTCACCCGGCTCGTTAGCGTCGAAAAGGATCAGTGGATGCAGATTGCCGTCACCCGCGTGGAAAACGTTGGCGACCCGGAGGCCGTATTTCTCAGAAAACTCACCCATTCGGGTCAGCACGTGCGAAAGCTGGCCACGGGGAATCGTGCCGTCCATACAGAGATAGTCCGGCGACAGGCGCCCAACCGCCGGAAATGCGGCCTTGCGGCCGGACCAGAAACGTTGGCGTTCGTCTTCGGTCTCGCTGACTTTCATGTATTTGGCATTCTGCTGACGGCCGATGGCCTCGACCTTGCCGATGAGGTGTTCCACCTCCGCCGCCGGGCCGTCCAGTTCGACGATCAACAGCGAAGTCACGTCCAGGGGATAGCCCACCTGCACGAATTCCTCTGCGGCCTTTATGGCAAAGGTATCCATCATCTCCATGCCGCCGGGGATGATGCCAGCGCCAATTATCGCGGCGACACAGTCGCCGCCGGCCTCGTTGCTGTCGAACCCTAGCAGCACAGCCTTCGCTGTCTCCGGCCTCTGTAGGATGCGCACGGTAACCTCGGTAATTACCCCCAACAATCCTTCCGAACCATTGATGACGCCGAGCAAATCATACCCTGGCGCGTCTAAGTGTTTTCCACCGATACGTACGATGTCGCCGTTCATGAGCACCATTTCCACGCCCAGAACATTGTTGGTGGTCAGTCCGTATTTCAGGCAATGCACGCCGCCCGAATTCTCTGCTACATTGCCGCCGATGGAGCACGCAATCTGGCTGGACGGGTCGGGCGCATAATAGAAGCCCTCATGCTCCACCGCCTGGGTCAGCGCGAGATTGGTGACGCCCGGTTGAGTGACCACGCAGCGGTTCTCGTAATCCGTCTCGATGATCTCCTTGAACTTGCCGAGCCCCAATGTGATCGCATCCGCCAGCGGCAGCGCGCCACCGGATAGACCCGTCCCAGCTCCACGGGGAACGATCTTCACGCCATTTTCGTGGCAGTATTTGAGGATCTTCGAAACCTGTTCCGTGGTCTCCGGCAAAACGACGATGAGCGGCAATTGCTTGTAAGCCATCAGCCCGTCGCAATCGTAGGCACGCAGTTCGTCTTCTTCGAAGATGACGCCATCGGCGGGAACGATGCCGTGCATGGTGGCGACGATCTCATCGCGAAGGGCAATCGTTGCGCTATCAGGCTCGGGCATTAGCATAGACAAAATCCTATAGGGCGCGGCCTATTGTGAGCGCGTCTCGTTCTTTTCACCTAGTTCCATTGACTCTGCCACGCCCGCCCCAGTTCGTCATCAGGCATTTACAGCTTCGGCGCGTGTCTTTTCGTGGATAGGCCAATGCAGAATTGCGGCCGTCAAGCCAAGCGCGATCCCAGCCCACCAGATCGGGTCATAGGACCCCGTCGTGTCGTAAAAATAGCCGCCCAGCCAAACGCCCAAGAAACTACCCACCTGGTGGGAGAAAAAAACGATCCCGAACAACGTCCCCATGTACCGCGTCCCGTAAATGGTCGCGACCAGGCTGGACGTCAGCGGCACGGTGCTCAGCCACAACAATCCCATGGCGACGGAAAACACCAGAACGCTGGGTGTAGAGATGGGCAGCATGATGAAGATGGCGATGGTCACGGAGCGCAGGCAGTATAGTGTACTTAGGAGATACTTCTTCGAATACTTGCCTCCCATGTAGCCGGCAATGAACGAGCCCAGGACGTTGAACAGTCCGATCAACATGAGCGAATAGGCGCCAAGCTCCGTCGGCAAGCCTTTGTCGTCCAGGTAGGCCGGCATGTGTACGGAAATGAAAGCCACGTGGAAACCACAAACGAAGAACCCAGCCGTCAGAAACCAGAAGCTGGAATCCTTAGACGCCAGCGACAGCATGCCGCTCATGCTGAGGACCTCACCGCCGCCTCCTTCGGAAGGCCCCGCCGCCTTCGCTTCGGGCGGTTTGCCACGCAGGAAGATAGCGGCAAACACAATGATGATCGATAATAAGCTCAGCAACACGAAGGACGTGGACCAGCCGTAATAGGTAAGAAAGGCCTGTCCGATAGGCACGACGGTGAATTGACCGGCCGCACCCGCCGCCGTTACCATGCCGAGGCCAAATGTCCGCGAGTTCTCCGGAAGCGCACGGCCCACAGCACCCAATATGGCGCCCAGCGCGCATCCCGATTGCGCCATGCCCAGCAGGAGGCCGGCTGAAAAATTAAAGGTAAGAGGATCCTGGGAAATGGACATGATATAAAGTCCGACGGCATACAGAACACCGCCGCCGGCGACCACGCGACCCGTGCCCCATTTCTCTGTCATCGCCGCGGCGAAGGGCTGGAACGCCCCCCATAATAGGTTCTGCATCGCCATGGCAAAGGCGAAAACTTCCCGGCCCCAGCCGAGATCGACGCTCATGGGCTTCAAATAGAGCCCCTGACTGCCGCGAATTCCCATGCCGATGAGAACGGCAAGGGACCCAGCAACAACAATAACAACAGGGAATGAAACTTTACCGGCAGTTGTGTTCACGGGCTCAGATCCTCATCTGGCGACCCCTGGTCGGTCGCAAATTGCGATGATTGTAGTTTACGCCATAACACCGGTGGCGTCGAAGAATGCGTGTTTCAATCTTTTGTGCCCGATTGAACGCATTTCGTATCGGGATAGGTCCAGGCAACAAAAAACCGCGCCGACGCGCGGTTCTCAGTCTTCCGTTTATGAGCCTCTCAGCCCTGGCGGACCTTGAAACGTGGGTTCTTCTTGTTAATTACGTAGACGCGACCCTTGCGGCGCACCACGCGGCAATCCTTGTCGCGGATTTTCGCGGATTTCAATGAATTCCTGACTTTCATGGCCTTGGCCTCAACGTCTCGTCATCAACATATTTTTTGCACAGCCGGCCTGTTCCGGCGCGACGGAGCGCGGACCATAGGGACCGCTTTTGGTTTTGTCAACGCCTGTCCAGACGGTTCACAAGACATAATCATGCCCGTGAAACATCACGTTTTGCGCTACGCCGACCGGGGGCCTAATCTCCTGACCTACCTTGGAAGCCAAACCATGAACACCATCAACAGCGCACCGCCGAAGGCCGATTCGCACAAGGGTATGGCGCTCATGCTGGGCGCCGGCGTGTGCATAGCAGCCATGCATGTGCTGATCCGACACGTTTCCAACGATATACAACCCTTTGAGATCGCGTTTTTCCGCAATCTGTTCGCGCTGTTCGCCATGGCGCCCTGGTTCGTCAAGCTGGGTTGGGCGCCACTGCGCACGTCACGGCCGGGGCTCATGCTCTGGCGGGCTATCTTCAACTCGGCCTGCATGATGGGCTTCTTCATGGCGATCAGCCTGGCGCCCCTGGCGGAGATCACGGCGCTCGGGTTCACGGCACCCATCTATGTGGCGATCCTCGCTATTTTCTTTCTTGGCGAACGCATCGGCCTGCAGCGCTGGGGCGCCATTTTGGTCGGTTTTGCCGGCGTCTTTGTTGTCCTGCGGCCCGGATTCGAAACCATCGGGCTGGGCCAGATCCTGGTGCTGGGCTCGGCGCTAGGCTGGGCGATCTGTCTAATTATGATCAAGATCCTGGGCCGCTCCGAGAGTAGCGTCACCATCACAGTCTACATGTCGATCATGATGACGCCCATGCTGCTGGGCCCGGCGCTTTACGTCTGGATCTGGCCGACATGGGAGCAATGGGGGCTGCTGGTGGTCCTGGGCATACTGGGTGGCCTGGGCCAGATGGGCATGGCGGAAGCGTTACGCCTGGCGCCGACCCACGTGGTCATGCCTGTGGATTTCACACGGTTACTGATCGTCTCCTTATTCGCCTATCTGGCCTTCGGCGAGGTCCCCGACGCCTTCGTCTGGCTTGGCGGAGTGATGATCTTTGGCTCGACCGCCTTCATTACCTATCGCGAACACGTCAAACGCCAACAGGTCAGCAAATCCAAAGGGGAATTGCCGAAAACGCCCGTCTATTCATAATGGGCGGGAAACCAATAGAAGGACAACAGCATGCCGCTTGAAAACCAGAGCCACCTGTTTGACATGGAAGACGGGGTCACCTACCTGAACGCAGCATCGTACACACCCCTGCCTAGGACGACATACGAGGCCGGTCTCAAGGGATTGGCTCGCAAGTATCGCCCCTGGGCCATGAACAGCGCAGAACCGGCAGCGGAGGCGGAGCGAGTTCGCGGTCTATACGGCGGGCTCATCAGCGCGCCGGCCCGCGACGTGGCCATCGTTAGCTCAACCTCCTACGGCGTCGCCGTGATGGCGAAGAACTTGCCGGTTTCGGCCGGGCAAGAAATCGTCGTCATCACCGACCAATTTCCCTCCAATATCTTCAGTTGGCGGTATCTGGCCGAGGAAACTGGCGCCATCCTTAAGGTCGTGCCCTGGCCCGAAGACGGCGACTGGACGCCGAACGTAATGGACGCCATCGGTCCGAACACTGCGATCGCCACCTTGCCGCCCTGCCATTGGGCCGACGGCACGCGCTTGGATCTGGTAGCCATTGGAGAGAGATGCCGCAAATTCGGCTCGGCTTTCTGTATCGACTCCACCCAGACCGCGGGCGCCATGCCCATGGACATGGACGAAATCCAGCCGGACTTCATGGTCGCTTCGGCCTACAAGTGGCTGTTGTGCCCCTATACCCTGGCGTTTCTCTATGTCGCGCCGCATCGCCAGAACGGCACTCCCTTGGAACAACACCGCTGGAACATGGCCGACGTCCAGGCCGAAGCCACCGAGGTCGAATACCCCAAAGAGTTTGCCGACGGTGCCGGCCGCTTCGACATGGGCGAACGCAACAACTTCATCAACATGCCCATGGCGGTCGCCTCCCTGGAGCAGCTTACCGCGTGGACCCCTGTGGCGATCCAGGACACACTCCGCGGGCTGACCAACCTCGCCGCCGAGTTGGCTCGGGAGCGGGACTGGAAAGTCGTCCCGGACGAAAACCGCGTCGGCCATTTCCTTGGTGTGCGGCCAACGTCCCAGCCGCCGAGCGACATCGGCGCACAAATGAAGGCTAAGGGTTTTCACATCAGTCTGCGCGGTGGCAATTCGATCCGTATCGCACCGTATCTCTTCAATGATGCGAACGACATCCGGCGAACCTTCGCGGCCCTTGACGATCTTCTCGACTGAGGCCGAACGATCACCTAACCTGCGCCGCTTCGATTTGTCGCCCCAAGGATCCCGTCGATGACGAATATCACCAAGCGCACGACCCGCATCGAGACTTCTCCCAGTTCCATCGCCACTCAGCGCGCCCGCGAGCTGCGCGCCGAAGGCCGCGACATCGTCGCCCTGACCCAAGGTCAGCCTGACTTTCCAACCCCCGACCATGTGATGGATGCCGCCTACGCGGCCATGAAACGTGGTGAGACCACGTACACACCCGTCGGCGGCACCCCGGAGCTTAAGGATGCCATCCAGCTGAAGTTCAAGCGTGAGAATGGCCTGGATTACGCCCACGATCAGATCATCGCGTCGAACGGTGCAAAGCAAACCATCTTCAATGCCATCCAGGCGACCGTTGAGGCCGGTGATGAAATCGTCATCGCTACGCCGTTCTGGGGATCCTATGCGGAAATGTCGAAGTACGCTGGCGGCGTGCCGGTGTTGGTCGAATGCCGCGAAGAGAATGGCTTCAAGCTGCAGCCCGAGGAACTGGTCAAGGCCGTGACGCCGAAAACCCGGTGGCTCATGTTGAACTCACCTAACAACCCGTCGGGTTCGCTCTACACGGCTGACGAATACCGCGCGCTTGGCGATGTCCTGGTCGATCATCCCGGATGCATGCTGATGAGCGACGACATGTACGAACACATCCGCTTCGATGGCATCGACTTCGTCACTCCGGCTCAGGTGGACCCGCGACTGTACGACCGCACACTAACCGTCAACGGCGTCTCCAAGGCCTATGCCATGACCGGATGGCGCATCGGCTACGCCGGGGGACCGGCGGATTTGGTTCAGGTCATGCACAAACTTCAGAATCAAAGCACAGGCAATCCAAATTCCGTCGCCCAAGCCGCGGCTATTACCGCGCTTACGGGCCCTCAAGACGTGGTCACGGAACGAGCCAAGATTTTCCAGGAGCGACGGGACTTCATGCTGGACCGCCTAAACAACTGTGCTGGCCTCAGCTGTCTCAGTCCCGACGGCGCATTCTACGTTTATCCCAGCTGCGCCGGGTTGATAGGCAAGACGTCGCCAGCCGGCCGCAAGATCGAGAACGACCGCGACTTCGTCATCTGCCTTCTAGAGGAATTCGGCATCGGCGCCGTCCACGGCGAGGCCTATGGGCTAAGTCCGCACTTCCGCCTTTCCTTCGCTGCCTCCATGGAAGATCTGGACGAAGCCTGCCACCGGATCCAGACCGCGTGTCAGGCGCTATGCTAAGAGCGTTGAACCTTGCGCCCGTGCTCTTCGGCCTCATTGCCCTGCCGGCCATCGCCGACGGCGCCACAATTTGACTTACCGTCGTTCGTCTCGTTAATGAGCCGACACAATTCATTTGTGGCCCACAAATGCCGCGGGCCGCGCGGCTTATCGCCGCCTTGGAAACCAATTTGACACGGCGCGAACCTTGTCACACCGGCATTACACGATCTCAGTCACGGGGAATTCGCCAGTTGTCTTGAGAGCATAGCCCAGCGAAGCGCGACCTGCTAACATCTGCAGACATTAGTTCACGCGCACGCTCCGACGACATTGCTTTCGTCGGCTTCAGTCGCGTCGCCACATAGGGATAACCGTCGACGGCCGCATGGGCCGTCCTTGAGGGTGTCAATCTCATGCTTGAAGGCCGAAGCAGCCCGGGCTCCTCAGAACGCCCAAGTTCGACGACCGATGGCACGCCGAAGGAGAGTTTACACCCGGAACGTGGCAATGTGCTGCCCGGATTACAGACCCTGCAAAGCCAGTTTTTGGCCGTCTATTTGCCACTTGTCGTCCTTGCCGTTGTCCTCGTGTTGGCCACTTTTGGCGTTTATGCCAGCAAATCCGCTGAAGATGCCTTGCATAAACGGATCCACAAAATGGTCACGAGCCAAAGCAATGTGATCGCCGACCCACTGCGGTATAAGGACCACGAGCGCATTCAAGTCATTCTCAAGGCTATTCTTGTCGACGATGACGTGACCGGCGTCGCGGTTTATGACGAGCTCCAAAAACACCTGACGGCCATCGGGGACGCCAATCAGGAAAACAGGGGCGGGCATCAGATCCATGCCGCCGAAATTGTGTTCAAGACTAACGGAGGCTCCGAACGGATTGGACAGCTCATCATCTATCATTCCGACAACAGCCTAACGGCTGCGAACCACGAACAGCTGATCTGGGGGGGCGTTCTCTGTCTGCTTTTGATCGTCGCCGCCGTGGTCAGCGCGCTGGTCGCAAATTGGCGGGTGATCGCTTTACCATTGGGACGCCTCCGTGCGGCCATTGCCTTGGCTGAGAAAACTGGCGCACACGCCTCCATGGATTGGAAGGCGAAGGACGAATTCGGCGAGTTAGCGGCGGCCTTCAACAGGATGCAGACGCAGCAGCAACGTTACGACGTTGACTTACACGCCGCCCGAGAGGCTCTGGAACGTCGGGTCGAGGAACGGACCCGCGAATTACGCATGGCCCGCGATGACGCGGAAACCGCAAACCGCGCCAAGACCGAGTTTCTGCAGAACATGAGTCATGAGTTTCGGACGCCGCTCACCGCCATCCTGGGTTTTTCCGACTTGATCCGCATGTCCGCGAGCCTATCCCTGAGCGCGCAGAAGAACAGCGAATACGCCAAGGATATTAACAAGAGTGCCCTGTTCTTGCTCGATATTGTTAATGACCTCCTTGATATGTCGCGCATCGAAGCCGAGGCCCTTCACCCGGAAGACAATCGGATTGATGCGGTGGCCGTCGTGGTGGAATGCTTAGACATGGTCCGGTTAATGGCGCAATCCAAAGACATTGAACTCGTCAACAATTTGCCGGAGAAGGTACCCGCCGTGGTTGGTGACCACCGTATGATCAAACAGGTTTTTTTGAACATTCTATCGAATGCATTGAAATTCACCGACCGTGGCGGCCGGGTCGAGGTAAGCGTGGCCGTGAACATCACCGGTGGCATGGATTTCCGCTTTACGGACAACGGCCGCGGAATTGCGCCGGGTGACATAGAGACCATTTTCCAACCCTTCAACCGAATTGTTCGCCCGTTGGTCACCCGCGAAGAAGGCACGGGCCTTGGTTTGCCGCTGGCGAAAGCGCTGATCGATCTGCACGGCGGCGTCTTTACTATCGAAAGTGAATTGAACGAGAGCACCACGGCTGTGGTCGCTCTTCCAGCGGAGCGTATTCTTGCCGAACCCTCGGCGGCCTGAGGTTCCTCCCGGCCGTCGTGCCGGCCAATAGTCAGCTTTATCTTGGCTCAACGGTGATTTTTTGGCAGACAAGGCGCCCTGGAATGCCGATCCCGGATTTCGGCATGCAACAATGCGGACATGACCATGACGAACGCCCCTGAGACCCCTACCGCGGCCACCAACGACAAACCGCGTGACTTCATCCGCGAGATCATCGCCGATGACGTAGCCTCCGGCCGCCACGACGAAATCGTCACGCGGTTTCCACCGGAACCAAACGGCTACCTGCATATCGGTCACGGTAAATCCATGTGCCTGAATTTCGACGCCGCCACGGAGTTTCACGGACGCTGCCATCTGCGCTTTGACGACACCAACCCCGCGAAGGAAGAACAGGAATTCATCAACGCCATCAAGGCCGATGTGCGGTGGCTGGGTTTTGATTGGGGAGAACACCTCTATTTCGCTTCCGACAACTTCGAGCAGCTTTACGCATGGGCTGAACATCTGATCATCGAGGCTAAGGCCTACGTCGATGATCTGTCCGCCGACGAGATGAGGGAATACCGCGGCACCTTGACCGAGCCGGGAAAGGACAGCCCACATCGGAACCGCAGTGTCCACGAGAACCTGGACCTGTTCCGGCGCATGCGCGCGGGCGAATTCGAAGACGGCGCGCACGTACTCCGGGCCAAAATCGACATGGCCTCGGGCAACATTAACCTACGCGACCCAGTTCTCTATCGGATCGTGCGCGCCCCTCATCCACGGACCGGCGATGCCTGGTGCATATATCCGACATACGATTACGCCCACGGTCAATCCGACGCGATCGAAGGTGTCACTCACTCCTTATGCACGCTGGAGTTCGAGGACCATCGGCCGCTCTACGATTGGCTGATGGAGAATCTGCCGACTCCGTCGCGGCCGCGTCAGTATGAGTTTTCGCGCCTCAACCTGAGCTATACGGTGCTCTCCAAACGCCGCCTGACGCAACTTGTTCAAGACGGGCACGTATCGGGCTGGGACGACCCGCGCATGCCGACACTCGCTGGCCTTCGCCGCCGTGGCCTGCCGGCAGCCGCACTCCGGGATTTCGCATCGCGCATCGGCGTCACGAAAAGCGATTCGGTGGTGGAGATGGCGCTCTTGGACCATTGCGTCCGGGACAACCTAAATAAATCGGCGCTCCGGCGCATGGCGGTGCTCGATCCGCTGAAGGTGGTGATTGAGAACTATCCGGAAGGCGAAAGCGAAGAATTAGAGGCGATAAACAACCCGGAAAACGACGCTGACGGTACCCGCATGGTTCCCTTCGGGCGCGAACTTTGGATCGAGCGGGCCGACTTCATGGAAGATCCGCCAAAGAAGTTTTTCCGCCTTGCACCCGGCCGCGAGGTTCGACTGCGTTACGCCTATTACGTCACCTGCACCGACGTCATCAAGGACCCCGGCGGCAAAGTGACGGAACTGCGGTGCACCTACGACCCGGCCACCAAGGGTGGCGATTCACCGGATGGCCGCAAGGTCAAGGCAACCCTTCATTGGGTGTCGGTAGCACACGCAGTCGCCGCCGAGGTGCGATTTTACAACAATCTCTTCACGGCGGAAACGCCGGGCGCGGAATCTGGTGACATCCTAGACGACCTAAATCCGGACTCGCTTGGCATCCTGGACAATTGCCAGTTGGAGCCCGCGCTCGGCGAAACGGCCATCGGCGATACAGTCCAGTTCGAGCGGCAGGGTTATTTCGCCACCGATCCCGACTCGACGCCGGATCGGCCCGTTTTCAATCGCACCATTGGTCTTCGCGACACATGGGCGAAGGTCCAGAAAAAGGGCGGTTAAGTGGCCCAATTATTTGGTGCAAAGATCCCGGGCCTGGTGCTCGCAACAGGACAGCCGATCAATGAAACGAACAAAAACTTTGACGGTGGCGACGAGGGGAATGGTTGTGCCCGTGGTCATGACAGTTTCCCTTTTACCTTAATGTAAATGCTTCCTGCGGGGGCTGCATGAAGAAGGCTTCAAAATCCACCAGGATGTCTCTGACGCTTGCCTGCCGATGCGACGCGGCCAACCCTACGGAACGGTGTGGCTCCCTAACGGTGTCGGGCGATGACGTGACAGGCCCCGGCCCGCGTCCTAATCTCCGTCCATAAAGGCTATGAAAATGTCGCGATCAGACCCTACATTTCTCTCCGGCGCCGGTGAAATCCCCCAGGACTGGGGTCGTCTGGCTGCGCACCTGGCGGATCAGGGCATGACACTGGATACGGGGTCGACACCACGCCAATTTTCCTCCGGGTTTGGCAATCTCAATTACCTGATATCCGTGAACGGTGAAAAGCGCGTCCTGCGCCGTCCACCCGTGGGACCGGTTCAACCCGGCTCTAACGACATGGCCCGCGAAAGCCGTATTCTAATGCACTTGTGGAAGGCCTTCCCACTGGCGCCTCGCTGCTATCATTTCTGTGAAGATCCGGCGATCCTGGGCGCGCCCTTTTTCATTATGGAATACCGGCGAGGTCTGGTCATCGGCGGCACTATGCCAGACGGTTTGCCTGCCGACGCAGGCCGCGGCCTGGGGCGCATGCTGGCCGAGCAGTTGGCGGCCTTCCACGCCGTCGATTCGACGGCCGTCGATCTGGACACGTTGGGGAATACGGACGGCTATCTGGCACGCACTCTCAAGGGCTGGACAAAACGCGCCGTCGCTGCCTGGGACGGGGACGCCCCCCCGGCGCTGGCGACGCTTGCAGATTGGCTGGGCTCGCGTCTGATCGAGGACGCGCCGGCGACGCTCATTCACAATGATTTCAAGTTGGATAACGTGATCCTGAACCCGGACACTCTTGCGCCACTCGCCGTCATCGACTGGGACATGGGCACGCGCGGCGATCCGCGCTGGGACCTGGCGGTCATGCTCGGCTACTGGACGGAAGCCAGCGATCCGGACGCCATGCTGGAGTTGGACCAGATGCCGACCGCCGGACACGGTTTTCCAAGCCGCGAGGCGATGGCCAACCATTATGCCGAATTCAGCGGCATCAACATGACGGGCTTCCATTTCATCAGGGTACTAGCAGTGTTCCGTGCCGCTGTGATCTTTCGCCAACTCTATATCCGCTACGTTGGCGGCAACACGAATGATCCACGTTTAGCCCGCTTCGGCAAATCCGCCGACGGCCTATTGGATTTCGCCATTGATATCGCCAAGGAAAAGTATTTCTGACCCAGGAGGCACACGTGATTGGTTTCACCCTCACCGACAACCAGATTGAGCTCAAGGGCCACATCGAGGCATTCGTCCGCGACACGATCATTCCTTATGAGAAGGACCCCCGCAACACAGACCACGGCCCGACGGACGAACTGCGCCTAGAATTGAACGAATTGGCGCGCGAAGCCGGCGTGTTCGTGCCGCAGTTGCCGGAAAAATGGGGCGGCCTGGGCCTAAACCACGTGGGCACGGCGATCGCACTGGAAGCGGCCGGCTACTCGCCACTGGGTCCTGTTGCCACGCACTGCAACGCGCCGGATGAGGGCAACATGAACCTGCTGGTAAAAGTCGCCTCGGAAGAACAGCAGGAAAAATGGCTCCGCCCTGTCGCCAAAGGGGCGCATCGCTCGTGCTTCGCCATGACTGAACCCGGCGGGGCCGGTGCCGATCCGACGCTGAAGACGACAGCCGTCCCCGACGGCGACGACTTTGTCATCAACGGCCGCAAGTGGTTCATCACGGGCGCCGCGGGGGCGGGGTTGATGATCATCATGGCAGACGTGCCCGACGGTCACGGCGAGACGCCGGGCGCCACCATGTTTCTGACCAAACCAGACGCCGAAGGCATTCGGATGGTCAGGCCCATGAACACCATGGACGAAAGCTTCACTGGCGGCCATTGGGAGATCGCATTCGACAACCTCCGTGTCCCGCGTTCCGAGGTGTTGGGTGCTGTGGGCGAAGGATTTCGCTACGTCCAGGTGCGCCTGGCGCCAGCCCGGTTGACCCACTGCATGCGCTGGCTGGGCGGCGCCTGCCGGGCTCATGAAATCGCGCTCAACTACGCCCGCGAGCGTGAAGCCTTCGGCAAGACCATCGGCCACCATGAAGGCATCGGCTTCATGCTGGCCGACAACGAGATGGACCTGCAACAGGCGCGCCTGCTTACCTGGTGGGCCTGCGACGCGATCGATCAAGGGAACAAAGGCCGCCACGAGTCCTCCATGGCGAAGACCGCGGTCTCCGAGGCGCTCTACCGGGTCGCCGACCGCTGCGTACAGATCCTGGGCGGGCTAGGTGTCGCCGACGACACGGTGGTCGCACAGATGTTCAAGGAGATCCGAGCCTTCCGCATTTATGACGGCCCGTCGGAAGTCCACCGCTGGGCGATCGCACGGCGAATCCTGAAAGGCTGACGTCATGCGACGCGTGCCCATGCCCGATTACGAAAGCGCCCATCGGGATTTCAAATGGGATATCCCGGAAACGTTTAACTTCGGGACCGACGTGGTAGACCAGTGGGCTGCAGATCCGGACCGCTTGGCCTTGATCTGGTGCAATCGTGAGGGGGCCGAGGCTCGCTACACCTATGCCGACATGGCGCGCCTCACCTCCCAGTTCGCAAACCTGGTGACAGCCAGAGGCGTGCGCAAAGGTGACCGGGTGGTGGTCATGCTACCACGCATTCCAGCCTGGCAGATCGCAATCGTAGGATGCCTGAAGGTGGGTCTGGTGCCAATTCCTTGCGTCACCATGCTGACCGCCAGCGACATTGCCTATCGCATCGAGGATGCCAATGCCGTCGCCGTGGTGACCACCGCTGGGAACACTGACAAGATCGCCGACGGCTATGACCTGAAGGCGCGGATCAGCGTTGGCGGCGGTGCCGGATGGTTGGATTTTAACACCGCGCTTGGCGAGCAGCCGGACACTTTCGACGCGCCGCGTGTCGCTGCCGAAGATCCAGGAATTCTGTATTACACGTCGGGATCCACCGGCAAACCGAAGGGTGTATTGCATGCGTCGCGTGCCATCTTCACCTGGCGGGTGTCCGCTTGGTATTGGCTGACGCTTACGGAATCGGACGTAATGTGGTGCACGGCCGATACGGGCTGGTCCAAGGCCGGCACGTCGATCCTGTTCGGGCCCTGGTCGACTGGATCAACGGTGCTTTTCTACGACGGACCGTTCGATCCAAGACATCGGTTTGATTTGCTCACCAAATACGGCGTCAGCGTGTTCTGCGCCGCCGCCACGGAACTCCGCCAGTTAATCCTGCAAGACGTCAGCGGCTATGATCTGGGCACGTTGCGCCTCACCGTTTCGGCAGGTGAGAGCGTCAATCCCGAGGTCGTCGTGCGCTGGGAAGAGATCACCGGCAGCCTTCTTCTGGACGGCTACGGGCAGACCGAAACCCTGATGACCATCCTCAATTATCCACCCATGCGGGTGAAACCAGGATCCATGGGGCGGCCCCTGCCGGGGACGAACGCGGCCATTGCGGCTGAGGACCAGGACGCTTTTCTCGAACCCAACCAGGTCGGGCGATTGCTGATCAAATGTCCCAATCCACAAATCATGCTGGGCTATTGGAAGGCGTCGGAGATGACGGCCAACTCGCGCCTCACTATCAATGGCGATGAGTGGTTCATGACCGGCGACACAGCCTACCTGGACGCCGATGGATATCTATTCTATGACGGACGCGACGATGACGTCATCAATTCGGCCGGCTATCGGATCGGCCCCATGGAGGTGGAGAACGCCCTCATGGAACATCCGGCCGTCATGGAATGTGCCGCTGTAGGCAGCCCCCATGAGGAGCGCGGTGAGGTGGTCAAGGCGTTCATTATCTTGAGCGACGGGTATGCGGGTTCGGACGATCTAATCAGGGAACTTCAGGCATTCGCCAAGTCAGTGACCGCGCCCTATAAGTACCCCCGCCGCGTCGCCTTCGTCGATGCCCTGCCAAAGACGGTGACGGGCAAGATCCAACGGCGAAAACTTCGTGACGCCGAGTACGGGCGTTAACGCCGGTCCGCGTTGGTTTGCCCGCACCCCGATGAGAACCGTGCCCACCGCCCCCAGCCAAGTCTAAGTTTCGTGGATTGACCGCCAAACGGCTTCGGGCGTCATGGGCATCTCAATATGCGTCACGCCATGGTCTTTGAGCGCATCAAGAACCGCATTGACGATGGCTGGCGGCGCGCCGCAGCAGCCTGCTTCGCCCGCGCCTTTAACGCCCAGCGGGTTCTTTTCCGTGGGTGACCCCTCATAATAATCGAGGGTCATGGGCGGCATGTCGTCGGCCCGGGGCATGGCATAGTCGAGAAACGTCCCAGTCATGAGCTGGCCGCTGTCACCATCATAGACCGCTTGTTCCAGGATGGCCTGGCCTAGCCCTTGACCAACCCCGCCCATCACCTGGCCGTCGGCCAGGAGCGGATTGATAATGGTGCCGAAGTCATCGACGATCCAGAAATCCGTGACATCAATGACGCCCGTGTCCGGATCCACCTCCACCTCGGCGGCGTGGCAGCCATTGGGAATGGAGATAATGCCACGTTCGAAAGTAGAGCCGATATTCAGGCACCCGGGTGCCAGGTCGTCGGGCAAGGCCTCGGAATTGAAGGACGCGGCCACCGCTTCGCCCATACTCATCGTGTTGTTGGAGCCCGGCTGGAAGAAACTGCCGTCCTCGAAATCGACCTCGCCGACGTTACATTCGAACTGATGGGCGGCGATTTGTTTGCCGACCTCGACGATCTCAATGGCGGTCTGGCGGACCGCGTTCCCACCCAGTTCCATCCCGCGCGAGCCTCCGTGACCACCGCCCAGCGGCGTCGCATCTGTATCCGCCTGGGTAAAGCCAATATAATTCATGTCCAAACCCAGTTCTGCCGACAGGATCTGGCAAAGCGCCGTCTCGTGGCCCATGCCAGTGGAATGGCTGCCGACGGCGAGGTGGGCCGCCCCATCCTCGGAGAAGGTCACCACGGCGTGCTCTTTCGGCATGCCTCCTGTGCACTCCAGATAGGGCGCAATGGCGAAACCACGCAGCTTGCCAACCTCCACGCTTCTAGCGGCGCGCGCGGCAAAGCCGGCCCGGTCGGACATGGCCAGCGTCTTCTCAAAGACGGTCGGAAAATCACCACAATCCACATCGAGGCCCATGGCCGTCTTCACCGGAAGAGACGCCTTCGGCATGATGTTCTGGCGGCGCAACTCAACGGGATCAAAACCCAACTCACGGGCCGCCTTCTCTACAATTCGTTCGATCTGGAACGAACCCTCGGGCCGCCCAGCACCCCGGTAAGGGTCTAGGGGCGCGGTGTTGGTAAACCCCGCGCGGGCCCGGTAATGCATGGCTTTGAAGGCATAAACGCCCCCTTGCGTTCTGGCCGAACCGCCAGTCGACGTGAAGGCCCCCACAGTGCCACAATAGGCTCCCAGTTCCCCCACCGTTGTGGTTCGAAGAGCCCGGAAGGTACCGTCCACGTCCAAACCCAGTTCCACAGTCGTATACTGGCTCCGCCCGTGGGTATCTGAGAGGAAACTTTCCGAGCGATCGTTCACCCACTTCACAGGCCGGCACAAATTACGCGCCGCGTAAACCGTGACGACGGGTTCCGGATAAAGGCTATTCTTGCCGCCGAAACCACCGCCTATGTCCGGCGCCACGTGACGAAGTTGGTCGTTCTCCAGGCCGAGGATCTTCGCCATGGCGGCACGCAGCGCATGGATATTCTGCGTCGCCTGGTAAATGGTCGTAACACCGGTTTCCGTGTCGGGAATGGCCAGAGTACCCCGCGGTTCGATGGGCGCGGCGGTGACGCGATTGTTGTGCAACTCCAATGTGACCAGATGATCGGACGCCGCCAGTTCCGTTTCCGTCGCGTCGCCGTCGCCCAGTTCCCAATAAACGCAAAGGTTGCCGTCGATGCCGTCGTGCAACAGTGGCGCACCAGGCTCTAGCGTCTTCACTGGGTGCGTAACGGCGTCCAGGGGCGCGTAATCGACCTCCACCAACTCGCGCGCTTCGCGGGCCGCGTCCATGGTTTCGGCAATGACCATGGCCACGGGCTCACCCACAAAACGGACACGCGTGGCGGCCAGGCAGGGCCTCTCCGGAACGGCGATGCCCGAGCCGTCGGCATTCTCCTTGACGGCCGAGTTGGTGGGAATGACCCCGAAGCCCAACTCAGCCCAGTCGGCACCGGTGATCACATCGACCACGCCATCCAAAGCCAAGGCATCGGTCTTGTCAAAGCCGTTGATAGCGGCATGCGCATGGGGCGAGCGGACAAACACGCCCATCAGTTGTCCATCGGCATTCATGTCATCAATGTAGCTGCCCTGACCCGACACGAACCGAATGTCTTCCGTGCGCCGCACGGAATCGCGAATGTTGACCTTGCTCATGGCAGTCTCCTAGCCGGCCTTCGCCACGGCGCGTTTCGCCATGACCGTCACCAGATGCGTCCGGTATTCGGCGGATGCGTGGATATCATTGTTGAAATCGTCGCCCGAAACGAAAATACCCGCGACCGCGTCAGCGCTGAAATCAGAAGCCAGCGCCGTCTCCATCGCTACCGCCCGGAACACGCAGGGTCCCGCGCCGGTAACGGCGACGCGAACGTCGCTGCCCGATTGGCTCACAAAGACCCCGACGATTGCATAGCGCGACGCTGGATTCGGGAACTTCATGTACGCGGCCTTGTCCGGCACGGGGAACCGGACTGCGGTGATCAACTCACCTTCCGCCAGCGCCGTTTCAAACAAGTCGACAAAGAAATCATCCGCGGCAATCTCGCGTCGATCTGTGACGACGGTGGCACCTAATCCGGCCACAGCGGCCGGGTAATCGGCAGCCGGATCATTGTTGGCGACGGACCCACCGATGGTGCCCCGGTTACGCACGTGCGGATCACCGATCATGCCAGCCAAATCCGCCAGCGCTGGGATGGCGCTCGCCACGTCCGAGGAATTGTGGACCTCTGAGTGCGTCATCATAGCGCCGATGGTGACCGTGCCACCGTCCACGGCGATGCCCTTCAAGTCATCGATCTTCGCCAGCTCGACCACGTCGGACGGCATGGCCAGTCGCTGTTTGAGGACCGGGATCATCGTCTGCCCGCCGGCCATGAACTGACCGTCATCGGCGTCGGCAACGGCGGCAAGCGCGTCCGCGACGGACGCAGGGCGGTTAAAGTTGAACTCGTACATATTCGCCTCCCTAGCCCTGCATCGCCTTGGCGCCGGCGACGATGGATTCGACAATGTTCTGATAACCGGTACATCGGCAGAAGTTCCCCTCCAGCCCGCGGCGTACGTCGGACTCGGTCAGGTTTGGGTTCTCCTTCGCCATAGCCACAGCGGTCATCACCATGCCCGGCGTACAGAACCCGCACTGCAGACCATGGTGTTCGCGAAAGGCCTCCTGCATGGGATGAAGAGTATCCCCGTCGGCGAGGCTCTCGATGGTTTCCACCTGACAGCCATCGGCCTGAAGGGCCAGCATGGTGCAGCTTTTCACCGACGTGCCGTCCACATGAACAACACAAGCGCCGCATTGGCTGGTATCGCAGCCCACGTGCGTGCCTGTCAGACGCAGGTGCTCGCGGATGAAATCGACCAAGAGCGTACGACCCTCTATGTCGCCGCCAACGGTGTTGCCGTTCACGATCATGGATACGGATGGCATTTCGATGTGTCCTCCTTGGACCGGCGGATCTGCCGCGGTCTTTGCATGACGAAGAATAACGCGCCCAACCATACTGGGGAAAGTCGACGGCGTTTCAGGCATCAGATCATTTCGGTCACGTGTGTGGATTGAAGTCCCGGCCTCTCTTACCTATGTTTATTGTCAGCCGTTTCAAGAAAAATACAACCGGACCCGGCCCAGACTATGGACAACGCCCATGAAGATGACCGACAAAATCCGCATCGAGGCGAGCCGCGAACAAGTTTTCGCCGCCCTCAACGATCCCGAGATCCTGCGCCAGGCCATTCCCGGCTGCCAAGAACTGGATCAGACCTCGGAGACGGAACTCACCGCCACCGTGCAGGCCAAGGTCGGCCCGGTTAAGGCGAAATTCCGGGGTGCTGTGACCTTGTCCGATATCAACCCACCGGAAAGCTACACTATTTCCGGCGAGGGCAAGGGCGGCGCGGTCGGCTTCGCCAAGGGTACGGCAAAGGTGTCTTTGGCTAATGACGGCGCCGCCACCATCCTCAGCTACGAAGTCAACGCGGAGGTCGGTGGCAAGCTTGCTCAAGTGGGTGGTCGGCTCATCGAGGGAACGTCGAGAAAATTAGCTGGTGAGTTTTTCGACACCTTCTCAGGCCTCGTCGGCTCGACCGAGGCCGCTGCGGAAGAGACTGCTACCGCGCCGGCAGACCCACCGTTGTTGTGGGCCCAGGCGGCTATCGTAGCCGCCATCTTGGTTTTGGGTTTCGCCGTCTAAGCCACTTTCCTAAGGGCCTCGGTAACTTGGGCAATGACGGACAAAGCAATTTCCGCTGGCGTCCGGGCGCCAATATCCAGCCCCACGGGCGCATGAATACGCGCCATGGTCGCTTCCGAAACGCCTGCGGCGATCAGCCGATCGACCCGATTCACATGGGTCCGGCGACTGCCCAGCGAGCCGATGTAGAAGGCCC